>NZ_JAUSCH010000058.1 GCF_030651595.1 Candidatus Oleimmundimicrobium sp.
GTTTTTAAGCATTTAAGGAGGAAATAATGGCTAAAGAAAAATTTCAAAGAACTAAACCACACATGAATATCGGAACCATTGGTCATGTGGACCATGGCAAGACGACGCTTACCGCGGCGATTACCAAATGTCTTCACAGCATCGGATTAAATGTTGAAGAGAGGTCTTTTGATTCTATTGACAACGCTCCGGAGGAGAGAGAAAGAGGTATCACCATTGCTATCTCTCATGTTGAGTATGAGACAAAGAATCGTCACTATGCTCACGTGGACTGCCCGGGTCACGCCGATTACGTAAAGAACATGGTAACCGGTGCCGCTCAGATGGATGGGGCAATTTTAGTTGTATCGGCAGCTGACGGCCCTATGCCTCAAACAAGAGAGCATATTCTTTTAGCAAGACAAGTGGGTGTTCCCTACATCGTAGTATTTCTAAATAAAGTGGATATGGTGGATGACCCCGAACTGATAGAACTTGTTGAGATGGAAGTAAGAGAACTTTTAAGTGAATACGAATTTCCGGGAGACGACACTCCCATAGTTTCTGGTTCAGCTCTTAAAGCTCTTGAATGTGGCTGTGGCAAAGAAACCTGCGAATGGTGCGGAAAAGTTCTTGAACTTATGGATAAAGTGGATGAGTATATCCCGACACCCAAGAGAGATGTAGACAAACCTTTCTTGATGAGTGTGGAAGATGTCTTCACGATTACCGGACGAGGCACTGTTGCTACCGGTCGTGTTGAAAGAGGCAAGATTAAAGTCGGAGAAGAAGTTGAGATTATCGGCATGAAGGATGAAACCAAAAAGACCATTGTAACCGGCGTTGAGATGTTTAGAAAGCTTTTAGACGAAGCTCAAGCTGGAGATAATATAGGCGCTCTTCTTCGTGGTGTAACCAGACAAGAAATTGAAAGAGGTCAGGTTCTTGCCAAACCCGGTTCGATTACCCCTCACACTAAATTCAAGGCTCAGGTATATGTGCTCACCAAGGAAGAGGGAGGAAGGCATACCCCGTTCTTTAATGGTTATCGTCCGCAATTCTTTTTCAGAACTACTGACGTTACCGGAGTTGTTACTCTTCCCCAAGGGGTTGAGATGGTTATGCCTGGAGATAACACTGAATTTGAGGTGGAGTTAATTACTCCAATTGCTATGGAAGAAGGACTTAGATTTGCTATCCGCGAGGG
>NZ_JAUSCH010000059.1 GCF_030651595.1 Candidatus Oleimmundimicrobium sp.
CCCCCCCCCCCCGCCCCCCCCCCCCCCCCCCCCCCCCCCCCCCCGCCCCGCCCCCCCCCCCCCCCCCCCCGATAAGGACAAAATGAAATAGCCCTCGGCCATTGTGCCCGGCAAACATTCTTAAAATACTCGAAAATTCCCTAAGGCTATTCATCATGATCCCTTCTGCCAGAAAATTCTTGAGAAGAAATTGCCTTCCTTAAATCATAAAAAGTTACACTATGTAGTTATGTTTCACTTAAATTAGCATATTTTTGTATAGATGTAAACCGTCTGACTGGGTTCTATACATATGCAACCTCTCTAGATGATAGTTAAAATATCAACTATTTTAATCTATCGATGTTGCATATGTATCTGAACTTATTCACTACCCAATGGTATTGAATTTGAAAAAATTTTAGAGTAAGGATATATTGTGAAATTAAAAAGTGTATCCAATGTGGGTTAAATAAAAAAAATGCCCAACTAGCAGGCATTTTATCTCAAAAGCACTGGTGGGGCCAGTAGGACTATCTTCAAACCCATCCGAGAATATATTACCAAAAATCCGGTAGATGAGAAAGTGTTGGATTTGTTGCTTGAAGTGGCGTAATAACAAGAATTTGAAAAACTTTGAAGTATCTGGCTAACGACTGCGTGAGCGGCGAGAGGATTGGCTGCACTTAACTTGCTGTTAAATTGAAACTTTGAGAGAACACAAAACTGGCCAAGAAGTCGGAGCCCTCTCGTCTGCTCCACGTAATGTTAGGCCTGTTCCACCAACAATTAGTTCGTGCAATACGGCTCCGACTAATTTAATTATTCATTGCAGCAGTAAGTATGTTTTTAACGCTTTTAGAAAACTTATGAACATCATATGGTAGTGATGGTACCTTCCCGAATGTTTGCTTATTCTTTAGGTCTGCAATAAGTATGTTGCCGCCGCCGCCTGTCTGGATCTTGCCGATAGTGATATTGTATTCCCGCAGAACCTTGGAACCATCCACCACGCCCCAACCGCTTGCTTTCAGCTTTGGGTCAATAAGTTCCGCTCTGGTTTCCGCTTCGTTCATGATTTGTAATCTCCAATTTTCCAAACGCCTTTTTCAAGAAAAGCTTCTATGGTTTGGCGATTTGCCTTATTTATCAAATTAGAGTGTGATACCTTATTCTTTTTCGCGTATTCAGCAAGCGTCATGATGTGTGTGCCTTCCAGATACGCAAGTCTCTTGTGATAACTGTTTGTAAGCGCTTTGCCGACTATTTCCTCCATGATTTTGGCAGTGCCTTTTTCGTCAAATTCCTTAAACGCTTCGTAATACATCTTTCTATCGATGAATTTAATATTCACCGGCACAAAACCTTCTCGTATAAGCAGATAATTATTTATTACTCTTCCGATACGGCCATTACCATCAACAAACGGGTGGGTGTGTTCAAAAGTAAGATGCAGCAGCGCGATACGTTTTATAATATTTTCGTGACTGTTCGCGTTATAACCTGCAAGCATTTTATCCAATCTTTCTACTACTTCTTTTGGGTCCGGCGCTATGTGATTCGCAACCCTGACCCACTCACCGTCCTTACGAAATCTGCCGGCTATATCATCACGGATATTCGCTATAAGCATTTTGTGAAGCGACAGAATAACCTCAAGGGTAAGCTCTTGTTCTTTGGCTTTTGTATTGATATAAGAAACTACCTGCGCGAGGTTTTTTGCTTCAAAAATTTCTCTTTCAGTTATATACCTGTCTAAATCTATTTGCAAAAGGATTTTCTCTGTTTCTTCAAGAGTAAGAGTGCTGTTCTCGATAGCGTTGGAGTTATAGACCTGCTCGGCAACCTCCGCTTCACTCAATAATTTTATAAGCGATTGCTTACCGACAGACGCAATATAATACCGCTCTCTCAAACGATTGATTGAATTAAAAACATGTAATATTTTTGCCACAGTTACAGTATAAACTCTTTCACGCTTTTGTCAACATAATCGTGAAAAATTGCAATAAAAATAGCAGATTTCACGGTTTTGAACTACAATTTCCCCTCAAATGCCTTTTGTAGCGCCGATTTTTTCAGTTCGTCCAGATCATTCAGCTTTTGCTGGTAGATGGCTTCAAGCTCCTTAGTTTCGGCGGAAAGCGCATCGAGTTTGGCGACAATTGTTTGTTGTTCTTTTTCAGAGGTAGAGCAACTAATTGTTAGCTTTTCCCACTTTCCTTTATTGATAATTGGAATGTATCATGAACAGGCATTTTTCTTCAAAATATGCTGGTAGGGGCTACTGGGCTATCTTCGAACTTTTAAGCAAGCACATTTCCAATAATCCGATAGATGAGAAAGTGTTAGATTTGTTGCTTGAAGTGGCCTGACGCTACGGGTGACCGGCGGTGGAATGGTAGAGCGAAGCAGAGCGGTTTTTACCGTCCGTGTTCACCCGATTGTTCGGTTCCTATATCCTCACTGATTCGTAGTCTGTTGCACCCAGATCCCTGTCCATCAGGAACAGGAAATGGTGAGTATGGCCAGATATCTGCTTCGCCAAATTCCCGAGTCCACCAATCGTAAACAGCCGACTTAGCGAACGCGCGAGTCGTTCGCAATGGACTGTCAGTTCTCTATTGATCTGACAATGAATCGCATGGCTCTGCTTTGGGTCAGCGATGCACTCCATCCAAGCGGGATCATCTTGCAGGACTTCCATCTCGAGTCTCTGCCACTCATCGTCTGGAGACGGACCTGGGTCGGCGTCGCCAAGAACGACGTTGAGATTATAGTACCTGGCACTTTGCGCAAACTGCGACATGATCTGGACAATTCGCCTCAGCCTCTTGTCGGTCCGGAGGAACTCGATATCGGTTTTCGCAGCAGGGATCTGTGAAAGGTATTCGTCGGAGAAACAACCCTGGGTGATTCGCTCGAGCAGCCATGTGAGATCATGGGTAGGGTTCTTCCCTTGAGGCTTCTTTGAAAGGGCACTGCGGTCAGGAAATTCGCCTGTCGTCTTCAGGTGATGGCAACATATCACCACCTTCATCAGCCTTTCCATGCCCGACGACAGCAAGAGAATCGGCAGGTGAAAGAAATCCGTTCCTCCATTCATCCGGTTAAGTTCACGCAGACCCGTTTTCAAGAGCTTCATGGCGGTGAGTAGCTCTTCTCCGATCATCACTTTTTGTAGAGAAGTTGACATCATCTTCCTCCAAAACAGAACGGCCTAGCTAACAGGAGAGCAGCGGCTTTTTGCTGCGAGTCCTGTTGAGCGATTTGTTAGCTAATTTAACTATAAGAGGACTAAACATGTTTAATATTATTATTTATGGCGAAAGAAATCACAATAAGCCTCACAATAGCTTTATGGTTGGGCTAATGGGGTGTAAAAGTATAATTGAAAACCAACTTGGACAAAAAGATGGAATTAAAATATGCGGTTACACTGTTAATTTTGAAGATGGAACATCGGTTGATATTACTAATACAATTTATGCATCAACCTAAATTGTTTCCTTCGTCGCCGTCAGGTTTTGAGACGGGTGTCTTTAGCCCGCATTGATTCCTTGTGTAATAATCAGGGTATTCGCCATTGTCGATTTTTTTAGCAAACCCAGAACGAGTCATTTCTTCACCAGATTTATTATCGACGAATTTTTGGTTTCTTCCAGTATCAGACTCTTTTATTACTGATACTCTTGGTTTTTTTGGCATGGTATTTCTCCTTTTTGTTTATGTAGCTAACTTATTAATATACTGAATTTCATAATCTATAATTAAATTTCGAGTTAAGACAAATTTACCCTTCAAGAATTTCCCAAAATTGTGTGATCTCAGGGGCAGTTTTTTCATAGATGACCCCTCCTCTGTTTTTACTCTTGCTTCTTCACCAATTACTCTAGAGTTTGTAAAAGATTCAGCCAATAAACCAGTTATTTTTCAAATTTGTCAAGCCTGGCCACAAACCTAAAACTTCTTATTTTTATTAGAGAAATACACAATTATTATCTGTTACAAGCATCTATACCAACAACCTCGACGTTATTAATCTGAGTATATACTCCCTCTATTTTTTGTAGTAATTTCTGCCACTTAGCGGCTTCCTTGTCTACATTAAAAATCAAGAATATGCCTTTATCTGCTCCAAAACCTTCCATGTAATTCTGCAGTTTCTTATACGAGGTCTTTTCAGTCATATCCATCCTGGGTCCCAAATCGGAATGTTTTGATAACTTGACTTCAATGAGCACTTTCATCGAAGGCGAAAACCCATAGGAGATGAAGAAATCAACCCTTTCATCGCTCAATAACTGCGGTTCTCTTAAAATAATATCTATCCCTAATGACTTGAGGTAACTTTTCAGATGTAGTTCTATCAATTTTTGTATATCCGGCTCGGGTCTGTACTCACCTTTAGAATTAAGAAATAATTTATATGCACCTTCTTTTTCAATCCAATTACGCAAATCGGCAATTGATTCTTTTATCTTTTCGAAAAGATCGTTCGAAGTAACAATATCTAAATATTGTTCAGCCTTCAAAGCATTATACTGACGTACGCAATCATTAATATTCTTTGGCGGCCCAAAATAAATTTGATAGCTGCGTTTAATCTCTGCCAAATTGTTCTTAAACCAGTTAATACCCTCCTTTGACATATTTTCTTGCACAAATTTTTCTAATTTTTCTACAGGTTCATATGATTTAGATCTTTGTTCAAGTTTAAGATTACCAACGTATTTAATCACTACCTGCCAGAGATAGACAGTATATGGCCAGTAATTTTTATCCTTCTCTAGCAAATCCAGAGAGAAACCAAGAAGTTCAATGAACCTATCCAGATATTTGCTATCCTGCAGTTTCATCAACGAAGCAGCAAATTCTTTTCGATGAAGCTCAGCCTCTCCGGCACCAACCCAGTGAGCTTCTTTGGGCTCAATATGAGTAAATTTTCTCTTTTTTAATTCTTCCAGTCTCCAATCGATTGCGTCCGCATCTTTATGGTTTTCAATTAGAAGTTCGCTTGCTAATTCCGACAGCTCAGTAAATTCCTCTTTATATTTCTCAAATATGGTCTTGAGCAAAATACTGTCTGGTTTTAATTGTTCTGAAACCTTAAGAGCTTCTTTGCGTTCGTACTCCGAAATTTTGTCATCATCTATAAAGCTCTTAAGAATCGGGGCAGCTACTTTAAACTGATATTCTTTAATTAGTCTTATAAAGCTTGATGTCAGGTAATACTTTAGTACACTACCTGAATTGTATACTTCCAAGACATAAATTAGTTCTTCTTCTTTTATATCGGGAATCAACCCAAATATATTTTCTAAGGACTTGCTCCACGCATAAGGGATAAAATCTATTACATGCTGCCGAGAAGTTTTATCTATCTCTACCTCAAAATACTTGGCTACCGCTAAACACTTTTCAAAAATCGCTACACTACAACTAAACGAAAAAGTCTTAATTCCACCTTTTTCATTCCATTCTCTTACTTCAAATCTTAGATTTTGGGTATCCGTGGATTGTAATTCATACTCTACAAACTTCTTAATCTTCTGCTTCTCATAATCTGTGAGATAAGATTCGACCTCATTCCAGCTTCCCTCCAGTTGCTCCAGTGCCCTTAAGTAAATTGACCAATGTTTTTTGTCAGGCAGCAGAGGCAAGAGGCCTAAATCGGCTTTGATACGACTATAAGCAACCCACCCTTTTTCAGGCTTACCTTTTGCTTTCTTTTGTTGCTTCTTTATCTCTTTATAATCTTCCTTAAAATATTTCCGCCCTTGCTTATAGATTTCGCCCCCTTCTTTTCCACGCTGCCACTTAGCATTCTCAAATACCCGTAAAGCCAACCATTTGCCTTTACCGTTTTCAAAATCAAGAATCCCTTTTACAAAATCATCCACAGAGTCTTTGGACAATAAATTAACAAATAGTTCAGCATAACTCATAACATATTTTTGGAGCTTCACGCCTTCTTTTATTTTATTAAAAATTTTTCCAATAATCCCCTTGTCTTTTTCTCTAAGCAATATTGCTATATTTTTAAGAAATTTTGACTCTTGCTCATAAATCGCTATAAGCTTAAAAACTATTTCAACTAGCTTTTCTTCAACTTCATCATCAAAAACTGCCCCTATGTTCTGAATAATTTTTTGGTCTTTATCTTCAAAAATACCTTCATGATCCACAAAAGCTTTTAAAAACTGCTCATCTTCGTACAAATAGTCCAAAAATTTCTTTACAAACTTCTTTTTTGTAATCTCAAAAAACCCATAACGAGCTTCTACATGTTCTCCACATTTCATACCCTCAATAAAATATTTTAATGACAAATCATGATTAGGATTAGTTTCTCTGCAAAACATTAGAAACACTCTTTTTACTGAGCTGTCTGGATGAGTAAATACCTTTTGAACGGATTTTATTAAAGAATCGTCCTCAAACTGTTCAAGCGCTGAGAGAGAATGTCTTTGCAAAACTCCGTTTTCGTTTTCATCATTAGCAAACGAAATGAGTTTCTCCTTCCAAAAATCCCGTTCAATATTATCGAGTTTATCCTGCTCAAGCAGAAACTCGACGATAAATGCAACGTTGCCCTTTTTTACAAATTTCTCCGTTTCGCCAGCATCCCTTAGTTCTTCTTCATCTATCCACTTCTTTAAAAAGTCACCAACAGAAGAGTCAAAAAATGTAGCGAGCCTCCTTGCAATATCTCTATCAATCCACAAAAGCTCATTTTGATAGTAGCTGAATACTTTTTTAAAAATCCTTGTTCTCTGTTCTTTGTCAATATTTGAGGTATCTACTTTGGTAAGAAATCGAAGGTACTCTTCATCTTCGACAACCTTTTCACTTCGCTTGATGCCAAAATCAAGCATTGGTTCCAAAAGAGAAACATCTTGATCAATAACAAAGCTTAATGTACTAAACCAGCTTTGATGAATTTCACGCAAATCTTTATCTACAGCAAAATCATAGATACGCCTTTGGCTTCCCAGACGAAACAATTCGCAAGATGCAAGATACTCCTGCAATGAATGATCCTCAAAAGAAACCGTGTCACCGCTATCTATCCAAAGCCCATGATCGAACAAGATTTGAAGTTTGCCCATTTCTAGAAAATTACCAGCTATATTTGACTGAATATCTTCCAATATTGTTATTAATTCATCTTTTGCAATTTCGTTCCTTTGGTATACCTCCATCACAAGAGCTATTTTTTCCAACAAACGTCGTATTAACGCATCATCTTGAGCTCCTCTTTTGTCATCTTCTATTTGAAGTCTTCCGTTGACAAAAAAGTTATATAGATCAGACTTTGTCGGTTTGTCATGGGGATGCCTATATCGAAACTCAAAAAACTTTTCTAAATAACGAGGTATTAAAATAATTGAGTCCCAATTAGGCTCTCTGAAGTCTTGAATAATTCGATTAATGTCATTTTTTTTGAAAAATCTCTTTTCATCTTTATCCACGACCTCCTTTAAGTAATCTCTAACCTGTTGAAAGTTGAATCTCTCAATTGTGATATATGCTAAACTTTCCTCTTCAAAAAGGGGAAATTTCTCATAAAAAGGAAGCCGGCAAGATATGAACACAGAAACGTTCGCATAGCGTCTCAAAAAGAGTTTGAGTTCGTTTGTAAGCTCAGATAACATATCTTGACGTGCTTCATCAAGAGCATCGAAACAAAAAACAACATTGGCCTTATCCTCAACCTTGTACGCTACATCTTCATTTATCTGAATTTGTTTTTCTATAAATTTCTCTATCGGTTTTTCGCCCGAATATGATTTCAAATCAATGGAAAAAACATCTTTTCCATTTTGACTTGCGTAAGTTTGTAATTCTTTGAAAAGCCGAGTTTTCCCGTATCCCGGATCCGTAAGCACAAGACCGCGCTTCTTTGATAAAAGGTCTTCAAAAGAGAGGTTGTTCTGAGCACTTAATAAAAGGCTAATTCTTTGTTCTTTTATGCCTTGAAGCAAGTCTTTAAAACTTTCATAGGGCCTGATATTTGGGAATATGTAGCTTTTTTGTTTTAAGGTAACTGTTTTCATTGTTCACCTCAACTCGTGTATTTATCTAATCTTTCGCAAATTTTGATTTTTTTCTCGTTCGGACAGTAAATTTGCGGATAACCAAATTTAAAGAAACACGACTCCCGTAATTAAATTTCAAGACAAGGCAAGTTTCCCCTTCAAGAATTTCCCAAAATTGTGTGATCTCAGGGTCAGCTTTTCCATAGATGACCCCATTTCTACGTTTCTACATTTCTTTCAAGATTAATTATCAAATTCTCTCTTTCTTAATTCTATATCTTCATCTGCTCGTTTTCGTTCGTATGAAATTTTTTTATCGAGATAATTATCATATTTTTTCACAAATGATTGGATTGCTCTGTTTTTGTCTTTTTTCCAACTTTGAATTGCTTCTTTTTTTTCTTTATATCTTTCAACAAAACCATATTCACCCCATACACCTCCCGTTTGCGAGAGGACAATAAACATTTCTTTATCGTATTTATCATTTTCGGGGTAATTTTTTATCAATTCTTTGCAAACACTATGCAAAAATACTTCCCCCTTGTAGGCTCGTAGAATACTAAAAGTTATTTCAACTTTTTTGTTATCTTTAGATTTAACCAACCTGATTAACTCTTCTTCTAGAACCTTATTAAAAGTTGGAAAAATCGCTTTCAGCAAATGGCTACCCTCCCAATAAAATAGCCAGTCTTTTTTAGTGAACCATTTTAATATTTCTGGAACGACAACCTTTGCATTTTTGCTGAGAGGCTCATTAGCTTTGTGAAAATTAAAAGGTACTGCGTCATAGCGTTCCTCTTGTTTTTCCTTTGCTTTAATTAAAACTCGCTCATGAAAGAAATTGATTATTTTTTTTGGATATTTTTCGGCAATCGGCATTAGAATTTTCTCGATACGATAATCAATATTTGGAACAAGCAACAAATTTTCTAAGATGATATCAAAATCTGTTTTCGACAACGAGCTTAAAATTGAATCTTTAACGATACCAGACATTATTAACCCACCACCAATTCTCGTTTTTTGTTAACTCCTTGATAGTATCAATGAATAAATTCTTGGTATTTTTGTGTTTTGGGTAATTTCTTACTATTGATTGAATAATATTATTAAAAGTATTGTTTTGAATATCTCTGTCTTTAACCTTCTTTGCTTCCTTAAAAATCTTATCAAGCAATGCCTTGTCTATTTCCTCAACATAGTCAAAAATACAAGCACAAATGGGAAGATGCTCCCCTTCATCAATCCATTTAGAAATTAGGTCTTTCGCGCATTTTTTTGACCTGCTCTTCCAAATGCCGGCAACCAAATGAATAAGAAAAGGTTCGAGTTCAATTTCTTTTTCTGTTAATAATTTATAAGCAATCTTGGGTTTTTGTTGAGCTAACTCATTGAGAAAAATATTAAAATACTGAAATTCGCCTCTGTCTTCTAATAAAGAATAGTTTTTTATAACTGATAAAATCTTTCTTTCCCAATTGTTATAACTTTCCTCTGAGATACCATCAATAAATCCTTGAATTTTCTTTTTTCTTTCCTCCTCTGCTTTTTCCCAGTCCAAATCCTCTATAAAATCATAACCAACGAATGTTCTAAACATCTCATATTCTGTGTTGGAGGCAATTAAAAATTGCAGTTCTTTAATTCTGGGTAGCTTCTCTCTGCTAAATCTACGAACAAACCAGCATATCTGTTTCTCGATATCTTTGATAATTTCATTGTCAGCACCGGGAACAACTGAGATATAATAATTAATTAAAGTATTAGTATTGCCTAATATCATGTTTTCCATATCTTTGCCATAATCACCTTTTTGCGGCAGTTGAGTTGCTTCTTGAAGTACTTGAATAATTTTTCGCTTCTGTTTTAATTCTTTGGCAAGCAAATAAAGTTTTTCAAGTATTACAATTGTCTTTTCTCTGATTTCTTTTAAATTATCATCTACTCTCAGTGCTCCAAATTGAAGAACAAAAGTCTCATAATCTTTCATTGAATGTCCTTCAAAGGATGGACTTAATAATTGTTCTGCAATTTTAACGACAGGCTCAACACCCTCAATTAAATGTTTTTTGCTCCATTTTCCAATCTTTCCCAAAATCAATAATTGTGGGTGGTAGCTAATCTTTTTTAAAGTGTGTAAATTATATTTAGAAAGACTGGATAATACCTCCAAGGCCTTCTTTTTAACCTCAGGCTCCCTATCCAGTGAAAGAATAATAAGTAAACCAAAAACCTTTTCAGTATGAAAATATCTCAACTGATTTAATATATCTAAGCATGCATCTGCAACATCTGAATAACTATGGCCCCTCAAACTGCCAAGCATTGTTTTGATTGGCTCTATTTTTAATGATTTTGATTTCTTTAAAACGGACTTCATGATGCTAATAATATCCAACTCTTTGGGCGTTTTATCTCCAAACTCCTCAATATATTTATACAGTAGCTTCAGGTTTTCATATAATTCATTATTTGATTCAGAATGAATGATGGTGTTTAAAAATTTAGTGTCAAAAATTTGTTTGCCTTGCTTAATCTTTTCAGTTTCACGAGAAATATGGTCAAAGGTACGTTGTGCTTCTTTTATATGATTTTTCATCACATCAGTAAATTGTTTTTCCAATGAGGCAAAAGCTTGTTTGTCAAAATCAGATAATTCTTTTTTCGGTTTGTAAATTATGTCATGGGCCATCTCTGACCATGCATGATACAAAATAGTAGTAAGTTGTATTTCGCATTTTAAGCCTGAAAATTTAGCATATTCTGTGAGATTTAACCTATCCTCATTAAACTTAACTATAAGATGAAGCGCGTTGTATTCATCTTCCGAATACTTGAGGTTTCGCTTAATAACATCAAATTCTTTGTAAATATGATTTTCAAACCTTTCGATATCGCTATCAATATAAAAAATGACCCTACAACCCGCAAGGTCATCAATTGCTGCCACTTTTTTTAATTTCTGGAGCTCTTTGTCATCGGTAATTTTGTTCTGTAGTGAGCCTATTTCTTTTTGCCGATAAGAAACTATCTGATATCGAAATTCATTATCCCCTAAAAGGGTTTCTAAAATAAAGCCCACAGTTTTTGCAAAATCTCCATAGATATGTAGTTGAGATTTATATTCATCAGTAAATTTTTTGACTATATCTGTTTTCATGGTCATCGTAATAATTAACCTCTCAAAACTTAATCATTCAACTAATCTCCGCCTGTACTTTTTCAATTATTTATTTCATCACACGAAGATTGCTAAATCGCATTATTTCTTATTAATTTCCTCTTTCGTTAGACCGTAGAGCTTATAAAACCGATTAGTCGATGAGCCAGTTGGTTTTTCAAGTTATTCAAGCCTGACTCTTCTTTGTTCACACTTTGGATAATTTGCTCTCATATTTTTCAAGGATTAGCTCTATTTTTTGCTGTAAATATCCTTTTAATCCCTCAGCAATTTTAACTACTTTCGAATTTGATTTTCTCAACTCGGTAATCGGCTCCTCTTTTTCTATTGAAGAACAAACTCTGTCGAAAAAGATTTGGAATGTTAAAGATGAGTCATTTCTAAATTTTATTATTCTCTCGGGTGAATAATTACGTATTTTTTCTTCCAATATTTTTCCGCTGAAGAAATCCTCCCGATAACCCTCAAAAATCTCCCGACAAAGGATATTGAAGATTTTGCATTGCCCATCAAGCTCGCTCTGAATTGCTTCAAGATGGCTTTTTAGATGTTTCTGCAAAACCTTACGAGCTTTATAATGTAGGTTATAATATTTTCTTCCAACATCATCAAATTCTCTGACTAGTTTTTCAAGATCATTGGGAATTCGTAATTTAGTGCTAGGATTTAACTTATCCCATGCTTCCAGTGTTGTTCGAGCATTAAATGGACACCCAAATATCTCTAGTACTTTACATTTGCTCTTTACTTCATCATACAGCGGTTCATAAATTTCCTGCCTATTTCTAATAGCATACTGAACTTGTCTTTCTTTTCTTTGGAGGTGAAGATTTACCCAAAAAGTAATCAACCCACCTACAATTACACCAATTGCACCAATTAGTACGCTAATTAATTGGCTCCAACTCACTTTGACCTCTCTTTGCTCTAAAAATTCATTCTCAATAACATTTTTAACCTTAAAACCTTTTCAACAATTGCTATTTCTTCTTCCGTTAAGTCGTAAAGTTTGTAGACCATTTGGTCTGCTTGAGACTTATAGTTAGGTTTTCGCTTTCTAAGCATATTATTTTAACATAACAAAACATTACAAGAGTTCAGATAGTATATAAAGCGTTTTGAAATGTCAGAGAAAACAGGAATCCTGTATGCTACATGGCGAAAAAAATTCTCTCAACAGGCATTTCTCGATTGCGAGTCCCGGGCAGATACAAACCAGAAGCCCCTGATAGATATTTTGTCCCAGCAGGAGAAACATGTAAAGCAATTGCCAGAATATACTTTATTTACCCGTTAAGTATGTTTAAATAGCTGTCTGCCAGAATATTTTAAAAACTATGCTGGCTATCGTGTATTATTTATTGATTTTATTCAGTATGATATGGGCGAAGACACCAGTAGCACCCATTGAATCCTTGCTCTTGAGCTTCATGTACTAAATCCGGATTAAAGGTCTGAACATTTTCTTTGTTAATCTCGTCAATCTGGCAATTTTTATTTTCGTTATCAAGATCATGTACTTCCATGTGATCTGGGTCTTTATTGCCAATAAAACGTTTTCCATTGAACGGCCAGCTATATCTTCTCATTCTCAAATCAACTCCTTTCGCTCTCATCGATAAGAAAGCCATCTACTTCCTAATATCACCCTTCCAGGTCATGGATTCTAATGTTTGTGGATCTAGCCCTTGGGTGGGAACTTGTCTTCTCCATAAGTGTACTCAGTCTGAATCTTGCCATTCATCCCGTGAATAATAACTTGCCCAAGAGGATTTGATTTTGCTAATTTCTTGGCTCTATCAATAGCATCTGCCTTCTTGTCAAAAATGTTAGCAGCTCGCGATGCATCTTCAGACTTCACTTTCCATTCAGCCCCATCGGGAATTATATGATATACCTTTCTTTTTCCCATCATGTCACCTCCTTTAATCAAACCAGATAACCTTATGCAAATTTGGATATTTCATTGCAGTCAAATTCATTTCTTTCGCCTATAAAGATCATTTAAACATATTGATAATATAGTACAACGAACTAGTGTTCGATTCAATACTTAAAATCAAATTATTTTCTAAAGTTTAATACATTTCAACACGACTGTAACCTACCCATTGGTATTGAATTTGAAAAAATTTTAGAGCAAGGATATATTGTGAAATTAAATAAAAAAATGCCCGACTAACAGGCATTTTATGTCAAAATATGATGGTGGGGCCAGTGGGACAATCTTCGAACTTTTAAGTGAGCATATTTCCAAAAATCCGGTAGATGAGAAAGTGTTAGATTTGTTGCTTGAAGTGGCGTAACGCTACGGCTCAGGGGCAACGTGTTTTTTACGCTGTCCCTTACAACCGGTTGTTAGGCAAATTTTGCCAAATTCGCTCTATATGTCGGAATTGTCCGAAACATTTCGTCGAGGATATCCGGAACTCTACTTGCCGCTTGTTCTATTAAAGTATTCGAAATGGCCACCATGTCAGAGTGAGGTGGAATGGATCCCCCTGATCTTTCTGAGGTTTCAGTAGGATAGCGCAATTTGAATTTCGTTCCTGTTCCCAAATCCTGATAATAATGATGATTCAGGTGGACAATCAAGGCCTGTGACCGATCATCCAAATGAAAACCATGTTTCTCGATAACCTTGTAGAGTTGAACTAAGTCGTGTTTATTTGGAGGCTTAGCCGCAACTGATGCAATACATGCTTTCATGGAACATTCAATCGCATGCCCGGTTAATTGTAGCTTAGGATTAATGAAGTGGAGTTCCTTTTTGTCCAATATCGATGCGGCTGTGAGAAGCTCTACTGCAATGTATGCCCAATAGAGGGCCTGCATTTCTTTTGGAATTGGAAATGACGGTTCATTAATTAATTCATAGAGTTTCTTAATATTGCTCTGAGCTTTTTCTATTTTACTCATAGATTCCTTCCTGTGAAAAACAGTATTGCCTAACTTATTAATATATAGCATTCCATAATCTAATTAATTTTTCTGGTAAAGATAAATTTCTCCTTCAAGAATTTCCCAAAATTGTGTGATTTCAGGGTCAGTTTTTTATAGTTGGCCCTATCTCTTGTCATTTTTATAGAAACTACTGTTGTCGTCCACAGATGGTTCGTCTTTCTCTACAAGGATCATGCCTCTTTTCCTGAGGATGGTTCCTCCGCTCCTGTAACCTGTACCCCGTCGTCTGGGTTTCTGAACTGACGGGGTTTATTTTATGCGTTAAGTATTCTTCTTCCTTGTCCAAGATAGATAAGCATCATCGAGTTGAAAAAGAAACTCTTTAATAGTTTTAAGAACCTCTTCACAAAAACCCCTTTTTAATACTATTGTTTTCTTGACAACTTTCCCATTAATTTTGGATTTTTCTAAATCAAGAAGGTCCGATTTCTCTATATATTTTTCGACCTTCTCCGCTTTCTTGGAATCATCAAGTTTCCCATCGTTATGAACTATGAAATTCCTGATTCGATTATAGTGCTTTATTTCGGCCCACTCTCCATTCTCTGGAAAATCAATTTCCGCCACTTTCTTTAAGTAATTTTTGGCACGCTCTATTCCCCCATCTTTTAAGTCATTTAAAGTTAATTTCAAACCGCAAGCTTCTTTTGCACGTTTGCAATAACGATTCAAAAAATTCTCTATCGTCGAATAGGATAAAACAAACAATGAGTTCCTAAAAATGAGAGGAAGTTCTTCAGTAAGTTCACGATATATCTCAGCATAATGCTCACCGAGATCTTGCTTTTCTTCTCTCGTGAATTCACGCCCTGTTTTCTCCAAGGACTTTTTCTCGATTTCTTCAATCTCATTTTTTAAAAATCTCTCTGAGGATTTTAAACATTCCTGAATCTTTCTCGTTTCCTCCGCAATCATACCTTTATAAATCCCATATATTATAGGGCTTTTTCTATTGCTCATTTGCCCTTTCTCCCTTGGTTGTCAATTCTTCAAACGGCACAATATATCTTACCACCTCAACCAATTCTTCGGCTTAAAATGCTTCATCAGACTTTGGATTATAGGGCCGGGTGGAACCATTGGCGGCTTTATGTCCCCTTTATGTCCCCTTTATGTCCCCTTTGTCTCCTTTAAAAGATAATATGTTCCTTTCCCAGTAGTTCCTACTTGGTCAAAAACATCCTTTTCAACTAAATCTACGAGGTCTCGACTTGCAGTTTTCTTTGTAGTATTGACAAGTTCTTGATATTCTTTGTTTGTAATCCTTCCTTTTTCCTTAACATACAATGCCGCCTTAATCTGCCTCTCGTTGAGCCCTAACTTTACAAGATATTCTTCCGTGTAGATATCCTTGTTGAATATGACCAAAAATCCGCCAAACTTCTCCTCGAAGACAGGAGTAGGTAGACCAGCCTTTTTACAGGCATCTATGATTTTTTGAATACCACTTCCATATCTCTCAATCAGCCCAACATCGTAAAATATCTGACCAATGAGTTTATTGCGCAGCTTCGAGGAATGGTTGGGATTGTATAGTTCCTCAATGGTCATTCCAGGTGGCAATCCCCCAGGATTCCAGATAGTCAATCTATTATCGTGAATTTTCAATTGGATATCCGAGTTATCTGCATAATCTCTATGACACACAGCATTGACTACTGCTTCCCTCAGCGATTCAAGAGGATAATCCCAGACTTCTTCTCTTGCCGGCCTGCCAGTCATAACAAACCTTACATTGGTATTCTTGCGAATAAAGTCCATGACCTCTTCTATCTGTTCGATTGCAGTGCCGCCTATCAACTTGTCATCTATTATTATGGTCTCTTGTTTGAATCTGCCGCAATGAACAGTTGCTTGTAACAACTTTTCTTGAGGAACCTTGCCAAAAAGAATAACCGCTGCCAGTGTAGGTTGACTATTCTTTATTAACTCCATTTTTTCAAGAACCTTTACGAGGCATTCATCGTCCCCAATCTTTCTCCTGCCGGTAGAAACGGCTTTTTTGATGTATCCGTTTACCTTTTCAAAATCAATATCATCAATGGTTGCATCTTTTGCTGGAAGAGCATCCCAACTTGAGCCAGTAGCAGAAAGATGCATTTGAGCGATTTCTTGAGGAGACATCCGCCTGTTGCTGTTGCCCACTCTTCTAAAACAACGGCCCCTTGTTGCAACCGGCTTTAAGGGAAACTCGCGAACATTTATGAAGGCTATTGTTTTCCCGTCCAACTCCGCGACGTTTATCTCTGGGATGATAGTGGGTTCTGTGTTTTGAGAAACTTGGTTTGCCCAGCCATTAAGAGTTTCCTTGCCTATGGCAACACCTTTTACATCTGCTTTATCGCTTACACCTACAACAATGACCCCACCCCGAGTGTTGGAGGAAGCCACAACCGTTTCGATTGTTTCCCTATCGAAACTTTCCTTAAATTCAACCGTCTCGGATTCCCCAGATATCAATATTTTTTTAATATCCATTCGCTTTTTCTCCCTTTGCTGCCAGTCCTTTATGCAACACAATATCTTACTACTTCAGCTATCTCTTCTAGCTCTAAATTCTCCACTGGCTTCCTCGATGAGTTTGATTTCCACCAACTCTGATCAATTTGAGCTTTTGATGATGCTTCCAGGTTTGATATTTATCACTCCATCACCTTATACCTAAAAACTCTTTCGTCCTGCACAAACAAAACGCTCCTCTAATATAACAAACTTAAGGGAAGACTTGTGAAGCATTTAACCATCTTTAAAATTCAACAAAATGTGGTTTTATCCTGTTTTTAGTCCCGCCAGTAGTCCAGAGGACTATCAGCCTCTAGCTGAAGGCGGGCAAGCGGGAGTTGATAGAGTATGGAATAAAAACTTTTTAACACATATGCAGAAGTTTGTAACCTACCCATTGGCATTGAATTTGAAAAAATTTTAGAGCAAAGATATATTGTGAAATTAAATAAGAAAAATGCCTAACTAACAGGCATTTTTATCAAAATATGATGGTGGGCGCTACTGGGTTCGAACCAGTGACCCCTTCCGTGTCGAGGAAGTACTCTTCCACTGAGCTAAGCGCCCGTTTAGTCGATAGTCGGTAGTCGAAAGTCGTTAGTTAAATATTAAAATCCTTCTCCTGATTTCCCATTAGCCATCTTCGGTGACTTGGAGGCGGCGAGCGGATTTGAACCGCTGAATAGAGGTTTTGCAGACCTCTGCCTTACCACTTGGCTACGCCGCCCATTAAATATAAAGTCTGTTAGTCGGGAGTCGGTAGTTTCTTAGTTTCTAGTCTCTTCGTCCCTTCATCCCTTCCTGTTTTATACATATGCATTAGTAGAGTGCGACCGGAAAAGAGGAGCAGTTCTGCCACCAAGAAATTTATTCTCCATAAGTTCCGTTTGCATTTGCTCAACGAAGTGGATGAACCGGAACGGAGTAAAATTGCTATCACCCAAAACCACTACTTTTTCATGAATATTCTGAGCGTTTGTATCCCCCTGCATTATGTCGCTAGCTTGCATTAGCCTTAAACTACTCCTCACTCCCCACTATTCACTCACCGCTTTCAGCGGTGTTGGAGCGGAAGACGGGATTTGAACCCGCGACCCTCACCTTGGCAAGGTGATGCTCTACCACTGAGCTACTTCCGCATATTTCCACAAAAGGTATTCTAGCACGGAGAATTAGTCTTTGCAATCATAAATTATGCCTTGTCTGAGGAGCTAAAAAGACAGATTTTAATTACTGCTACCGCCTCATTGCTTATTTGTCTGTCTTTAAATCTTCGAGGATTATCACGTCCAGATTTTTTGAAATGAATCTCGCTGCAGCTTGTTGAAAGTATTCCTAATTAGCTTTTCAAAAAAGTTCATCATTTGTTGTAAACACTGTTTCTTTTAAAACTGCTCCGCTACCTTCTTGAACTCTCAGATTTATCATTCTATCCCGTGTCTTCTGGTTTTTCTTGGCCAAATAATCCTTCCAAGCCCAATTCATCTATAACATCTAGAAAGACCTTAACAATATAGGGATCAAATTGTTTGCCAGCAGTATTCTTCAATTCTTTAACAACTCGCTGGAAACTAAGGGGTGCTCTATAGGGTCTTGCTGAAGTCATAGCATCAAAAGAGTCCGCAACCGCTAATATCCTGGCTCCCAAGGGGATTTCCTCTCCTTTTAATCCCTTCAAATAACCATTACCATCATATCTTTCGTGGTGATGAAAGATTATGGGGACTACGTCCTTAAGCTTAGGAAGTTGCCCAATTATTTGAATTGCTAAATGTGGATGAGTTTTGTCAACATCGTATTCTTCCTCAGTTAAACTTGATGGTTTGTTTAGGATATCTTCCTTTACACCTATTTTGCCAATATCATGAAGTAGGGCAGCTGTTTTAAGAGTGGTCTTATCTTTTGCAGAAAAACCAACTTTATTGGCAATCATAATTGCGTATTTCGTAACATTTTCAGAGTGACCTCTCGTATAAGAGTCTTTAGCTTCAATCGCCTCGACAAATGCCTTAACGGTTTCAATATAAAGCTTTTCTAATTCATTAAAGAGCTTGGCGTTATATATTGAGACAGCGGCCTCTCCGGACAAGGTGGAAAGAAGTCTCAAGTCATCATCCGTAAATTTTTGAGGACAACTCGACCCAATATTTATTACCCCAATTACCTCATCTTTAATCTTCAAAGGAATCGAGAGAGCCGAACGCAGCTCTTTTCGCATTTCGTGAGTTTTAAAACGAGGGTCGGTTCCCACATCTTCTAGCAACAGGGCCTCACCTTTCTCAAAAACCCATCCGGCGATTCCTTCTCCTGGTTTAAGGCGCGTCTTTTCGACAATTTTTCTATCCAGTCCCTTCGCTGCCACAATCCTCATCTCATTTAATTCTTTGTCAAAAAGCATTATTGATCCAATCTCGGCACCCATTGTCTTCGCTGTAGAGCCAATGAGAAAGTTGAGCAATGTATTAAGCTCAAGGGTAGAACCTAAAATCTTGTTAATTTCATAAAGCGTTGAAAATTCGGTTGCAGCTTTTTTTGTTTTTTTATACAAACGCTCTCTTTCAGTAATATCTTGCAACACCAAAACAGTGCCCAAAAAGCTATTAGATTTGTCTCTAATCGGAGCGAGATTAACTCTAATTATACGAGAGCCTTGAACCGATATCCGCATCTCTTTAACTGAGGACTCTCCACTCTTAAACTGCCTTATCAATTCCTGAACCGAGTCTCTTTTTTCCTTTGGATGACAAAGCAAAACATCATTGCCGATTACATCCTTTGGTTTTACGCCAAAAATTTCTCCCGCAAAGTTATTCATGGCTACTACTTTATTGTTTTTATCGGCGGTAATTACACCCTCGCCCATGCTAGCAAACATCGCATCTAATCTAATTTTTTCGCCACTCATCTCTTCGTAAAGCCTTGTATTCTCAATCGCTACAGCTATCTGATAAGCGATGCTCTCCAATATACGAATCTGCTTCTTCTCAAATTTCCCCTTCTCATCAGTTGCAAAAGCGAGTACTCCAACTATTTTTTCTTTAGTAACAAGAGGTAAACAAACTTGGCTTTGAATTTTTTCTTTCGGAAAGATTGTTTCATAATCACTATTTTCACAAATATTTTCAAAAATTCTCGGTTTTAGCTCAAGTAAAGTCCTGACACACACACAATTTTCTGAATCAGCAGAGGCCTTTTCCAGGTCCTTAAGATGTACACCGTAAATTGCCTTGGGCTTTAATTTAGTACTTTGAAAAACTGGGCATTTAACACACTCTGTAATCTTTTCTGAAAATTTACCTTGTATCTCATCCCGACAACAAGTTCCGCTAATAGTCCAACATTCTAAACTCTCTGATGCATAAGCTGGGCAATTATCACAACTTTTGGAGTGGGGTTTGCCCAACTTTTCTTGATAAACCCAACATCTTTTGAGACTCTTTTCATCAACTAAAAGAATGGCCCCAAATTTGGCACCTATAAGAGGTGCTGTCCCTTTGAGAATTTGCTTTAAAAGTTCTTTTAAATTTAAAGTCGAGCTTATAGTCTTTGAAATATCAAATATTGTCGTTAGCTCTTCAACCCGGTTTTCAACTTGTTTATTTGCCGAGACCAACTCCTGAGTTCTTTCTTTGACTTTATCCTCGAGGGTCTCTCCCCAAAGTTCAAGTTCTCTTTGAGATTTTTCGAGTCTTTGAGCCATTTTATTAAAGGAGCTTGCAAGCTCCCCAAGCTCGCCCCCCGATTTTACCCTTACCCTCTGAGTTAAATTATTTGCAACAAAAGTTTTTACACTCTTATCCAATACATCGATATCTTTTGCAATTCTTCTAGATACAAGAAACCCTACCGCAAGGCCTAAAATAACTATCCCAAATGCA
>NZ_JAUSCH010000060.1 GCF_030651595.1 Candidatus Oleimmundimicrobium sp.
ACGGGCAATCCCGATCATATCACCCGCCAAGCCGAAAAAGCGATCAATGCCTGCGATCTGATCCTTGTGCCGCTGAAAGGTGAGGACAAGGCCGATCTGGCAGGCCTGCGTCTGGCGATATGCAAATCCTGCATCACCAATCCAGGGACTCGGATCGTAACCTTTGACCTGCCGCAGCGCGATCCAGCGACCCAAGACTATCTGACACGCGTGAACGACTGGCACGACGCAATTGCCAAGCGCTGGGTCACGGCCATCGCGCAGCATCGCAACGCAGGTGGCGGTGCTCGGGTCGGGTTGCTGGTCTGGGGCGATCCATCGCTTTATGACAGCACCCTGCGCATCGCGGAACGCGTTGCCGCGAAAGTCCCACTGCATGCGCGTGTCATTCCCGGCATCACAGCAATTCAAGCGCTTTGCGCCGCCCATGCGATCCCGTTCAACGATCTTGGTGCGACGGTGCATGTCACGACTGGCAGACAACTGCGCGATCATGGCTGGCCAAAGGATGCTGAAACCGTAATCGTCATGCTTGACGCTGGCGGGGCTTTCGTATCACTTCCCGGCAAGGAATACGACATCTGGTGGGGCGCCTATGTGGGAATGAAGGAAGAGATTCTGGTTTCCGGCCCTCTAGACGCAGTTGGCGCCAACATCCTCGCAACTCGGATTCAAGCTCGCGCTGATCATGGCTGGATTATGGATATCTACCTTTTGCGAAAGCATCTTCAAAAAGTATGACCGGTCACAATACTGGCCTTCGGTGCAACAGGATGTCGGCCATGACCTGCCCCCCAGTCGTCCCTCGTTCTTAAAGAGAGTCCTTGAGGTTGATAGTTCCCGGTTTCCGTTTGGGCACCGTCGCGATCCTGGACATCGGTACTATGCACCGCGAGGGTCGTGTCTCGGATCTGGTGGAAATTCTCCGGCAATGTCCTCCGAACGGAATGATTTGCGCTTGATCAAGCGGCGAGGTCAAGGGTCATGGGCTTGATCTCTTTGTCGAGGGTTTGCCATCCATCGACCTTGCGCATGGTGATCTGGCCGGAGGCGAGCAGAGCCCAGAGGAGCATCGGCACGGTTTCGGCGCAGGGCAGCACGGCTTGGGTTTTGATCCGGCGGCGGAATTCCTCGTTCAGACGCTCTATGGCATTTGTCGTCCGCGCTGCTTTCCATTGCGACGGATCAAGGCGGGTGAAGGTGAAGAGGCGATCGCCGGCCTCTTCCAGGCTATCGGCGACAGCGCGGCACTTCAGGCGCCATTTGCGCAGAAAAGCCTTGCGACGCGTTTCCACCTCGGCTGCGGTATCGGCATAGATCATGTCGCGATAATCGTTGCTCAGCT
>NZ_JAUSCH010000061.1 GCF_030651595.1 Candidatus Oleimmundimicrobium sp.
GTAGTCTCTTAGTTGGGAGTCGGGAGCTTGTTAGCCAGATTGCTGGTTTTACTATACTCCATACTCTATCAGCCATCAGCCAACAGCCAATAACTTTTTCTTTCTTCTGTTCCAAAGTAAATCAATAAAGGCCTCAAGCCGCGTAATTACTCCCGCTCGCCCGGTTTGCTCATCGATAATTAAAGTAAGCACGGGGATATCTAGCTCTTTACGAACTTTGGGTAATACGCTTTTAGCAATTATTTCCGGCATACACGTGAAAGGCAGAAGCTGTATAACCCCATCGAAACCCTCCTCGGCAAACTTAACAACGTGTCCCACTGTTGTTTGGCCTTCTCCGCCCACAAAGTGTGAAAGATACGGTTTTGCCGCCTTTGCTAATTCATCGCTATCTGTCCCCATCACAGAATTTTTTTTCGACGGGCCAATCCAATCGGTTAAATAAACTGCCCGTTCAAGATAGATTCCCTTCTGTCCCAAGTATCCTTCGATATCAAAATTTACATAAGGCTCTAAAAGAGCATAAAATTCTCCAACTATGCCTATTTTTAGCGGACATCTACACAAATCTTTTTCTACCTCATTTACCAAAGACAGGGCTTTCTCTTTCGCCTTCTTTATCTCACAAGGTGTTATAGCGTCTTTAAGAGCTGCAAGGCCTTTTTTGTGAGCCACCGTAGTATCCCTGGGATTTTTCTCAAAAGCCCTCCACTTGAGAACCTCTCTTTCAACCTCATCAATTGCAACCGCCTTTTTCCACACTATACGTACCGCCTGTAAAATTTGCCAAAGCGTTTTTTTTGAAGCAATTTTTTTACATTTTCCGGCGAAATCTTTTATGTCTGCCATTGGTGGCTCAAGTGTAATCATCTCAAAATCATATCCCATATCGTGCAATATCTTATTTTGAATTTCGGCATAAAAACCAAAGCGACATGGGCCAATTCCCCCAACCATAACTACCGCATCAGCCCCAGCTTCAAGTCCCTCAATAAGGTTACCTATTGTAACTTTGAGCGGAAAGCACGCAAACTCAGGAGCATACTTAACCCCCAAATTAATTGCCTTGGTGGTTGTTTTAGGGGGTAAAACAAAATTAACATCGAGCCGCGTAAAAAGATCCGAAAGGATAATATCTAAGTTTCCCATGTGTGGAAACGTTATCTTCATGATTTTTCTTTCACCGCCTTACGCGATATCATATCCGTAAAAGCCTCGAGACGAGTAACCAATCCCGCTTCACCGCTATGTTCATCTATCACAATAGGCATAATTGGAACAGAAAATCCTTTTTCCTTTGCCTCATGCTCAATTAGAATTTGAATTAATGAATCGGGCCCACACGCAAAAGAAAGCACATAAATTATTCCATCAACGGCCCTTGTGTCAAGCCAATGAAAAACCGCTCCGACAACATCTTTTTCGTAAGTCCAAAACAGTTTTTTTTGTAAGTTTGAAACAATTTCATCAATTATTTCGGGGGAAACCATCTCCGCAGTTAAAACTTTTATGTCTTTTTTTTGAAGACGCTCTATGAGATTCATGCTTACATAAGAATCGAAAATATTGTACGGATGACCCACAACACCAATACGAAGTGGCCCCTTGGGAACAGGGGAAAATCTTCCTGTTAGCGCTTCATTAAGCAGACAACCATTTTGCGTGAGATGTTTAAATGACCTCAGATCATTAAGCCCTTTGTGAAAAGCAAGCGTTATCTTAAAAAAGTTCTTTGTAAAGTAACCACCCAATTCATAGATGGAACGATAGAATTCTCGCCAACCAAGCTTAAGATTGATGGTAGGTGAAATAATTTGCGGCAAATCAACATCAAGTGCTCGTATCATATCCGGCAAACCCAAAAATTTCGGACAGGTATATGCTCCGCCTTCAACGCTTACTATTCGGGGGACAAAGAGCGCATCAACTTTATCTTTGAGAGAAAGAGTGTGTCCATAAAAGACTTTTACGGGCAGGCAAACTTCGTTTTCGGCTGCTTCCGTGCCAAGATTTAAAATCCTCTTATTCGTTTGAGGAGATAAGACAACTTCCGCCCCAAGCTCAGAAAAAAAAGTATTCCAAAGAGGGAAATATTTATAATATAGTAAAGCTCGCGGTATGCCCACCTTCATGATTGCCCCCTTATTTAGTGGGAACAAGTTAAAGTATAGCTCTAATTTAAATAAATGAACAACAGAAATCGCCCTCTCGGATAAAATTTGTTATTATTACAAAAAACAAATAAATGAGGAAAAATGAAACCACGAAAAATCTTCGAAATAGTTGTGTTAATTGGAATTGTAACCCTTGTAAGCTGGGTTTGGATAGCAAAAGAGCAAGTTTATGTCAATAATCCTTACGTCGAAGAAACCACCTTAATGGATACATATGTGACCATAAAGGCTTATGGGAAGAGCAAAAACAAAGTTGAAAGAGCTGTAAACAAAGCAATAGCAGAGATTAAAAGAATTGACAACATAATGAACTTTTACAATGAAAACAGTGAAATTTCAAATATAAATAAAAGGGCTGGGGAAAGCCCCGTAAAAATCTCTGATGACATGGTACAAACAATCTCTCTTTCCTTAGCTTATGCAGAGAAAACCGGCGGCGCTTTTGACCCAACAATCGGGGCGCTAACCGGTTTATGGAATTTTGGAAAAGAAAAAATCCCTTCCGAGTTGGAAATGGAGAAAGGGTTACCTTTGGTCGACTATCACCTTGTCGAATTAGACAAAAAGCAAGAAACAATTGCTTTTCTAAAAGAGGGAACAAAATTAGATTTTGGCGGTGTGGCTAAAGGTTACGCGGTGGATAGAGCTATGGATATATTGAAAAAAGAAGAGATAACTGCGGCCTTAATCACGACAGGAAGTACCACTAAAGTTTTCGGATTCAAACCAAAAAATAATCTTTGGAAAATTGGAATTCAACACCCCCGCCCAAGTGAGACTGAGAAAAATATAATGGGTGTAATATCTACAACAGACAAAAGCATAAGCACATCGGGAGATTATCAACAATACTTCATAAAAAATAAAATCCGCTATCATCATATTTTAAATCCAAAAACGGGGATGCCCGCGCAAGGATACATAAGTGTCACCGTAATAACTGACTTAAGCGCCGCTGAAGCGGATATTTTATCAACGGCAATATTTGTAATGGGTTATCCAAAAGGAATGGATTTTATAAAACAAAACAAC
>NZ_JAUSCH010000062.1 GCF_030651595.1 Candidatus Oleimmundimicrobium sp.
TCTCCATTAATTTCTACTTTCTTACTCCATACTCGTTATCCTTCTATACTCCATCCTCCATCAACCCCGCCAGAGGCGGGCAAGCATAAGCTATCTGCCCTTCCAAAGGCGGGCAGGCATCAGCTTACTTTCAACTTTCCCAAAACTTTCTCAATCTCCTTGACCGTAATGGCCCCTTCACGAATTATGGTAGGCGGGGCTGTGGTCAAATCCAGAATTGTCGACTCTACACCAAGCTCGGTCTTCCCTCCGTCTAAAATTAAATCAATATTTTTACCGATATCATTGAGCACTTGTTGCGCCTCGATTGAACTTGGGATACCGGAAATATTCGCGCTGGTCAACACCAAAGGCCTTCCAACAGAAGCAATTAAAGAAAGTGTGATTTTATTTTTAGGAAACCTTATTCCCACTGTGGCCCTTCCACAAGTAGCTTGGGAAAAGACAGTCTCGCGTTTTTTAAATATTAATGTAAGTGGGCCCGGCCAAAATCTATCAATAATATTTTTTGCAAATTCAGGAACTTCTTCAACCAAAAAATCCAAATCAGCAACATTTGAGATACAAATTGCCAGAGGCTTATCGAATGGCCTGCCTTTAATTTTGAATATTCGCTCAACAGCTTCCGGGTTAAAAGTATCGGCACCTAAGCCGTAAACCGTTTCAGTAGGAAAGGCCACCAAGCCCCCCGCCTTAAGAATATCGGCAGCTTCCTCAATAACAGCAAGTTCCGGATTCTCACAATCGACTTTTATAATTTTAGCTTGCATGGATGCCTCTCTATCAGTCGGGAGTCCCTTAGTTGGGAGTCGGGAGTTTGTTAGCCAGATTGCTGGTTTTACTATACTCTATACTCCATACTCTCTCTGCCATCAGGTACTTTGAAATTAATTGAGATTTATTGTAATTAATGGTAACTAATTGTAATTTCTACTTAATTTCTACCTTGCCCATCACCCTATACCAATCAGTTGGGAGTCGGGAGTTATCTGGTTCCTTGATTTCTTGGCTACGTGGCTACTTGGTTTCTAAGTTGCTATGTCGCCAGCTCCCTTTACCCTATACCCTTCTTTTTCTCTACTCATATTTTCCCCTGGAGGCTGATAGCCGGCGGCTGGAAGCTGGATCTATCTTCTTCTGGCCGCCACTATCCGCTCAATACCCGCATAATCTTTTGATATATCAACTTCATCATATTTCCCCGAGTCATTCAACAAACACTCAACAGAATCAGCTTGATTCTCGCCAATTTCCAAAATTAGATAGCCATCTTCCTTTAAATAATCCGGAGCTTCAGCAATGATTCTCCTATACTCTTTCAAACCATCGGGGCCCCCGTCTAAAGCCAACAACGGTTCAAAATCTCGAATTTCTCTTTGGAGTTCATTTATTTTGCCGCTTGGAATATAGGGGGGATTAGAAACAATCACATCAATTTTATTCTTAAGACCGTTATCTAAATCTTTGAAAAGATCACAACAAATGAATTTGACCTTGTCGTTTAATCCGTAGAGTTTGGCGTTTTCCCGAGCCACATTTAAAGCTTTTTCGGAAAAATCTAAGGCGAACATAAAAACATTGGACATCTCGTAAACGATACTCAACGCAATGGCTCCGCTTCCGGTGCCTAAGTCAACCATCTTAAATTCGCTTTCTTTCCTTTTTTTTGCAATCTCCAACACCTTATCGACAACAAGTTCAGTTTCAGGCCTTGGAATTAAAACATCTTGATTAACTTTTAAAACAAGATGCCGGAAGGGTTTTTTTTCAAGAATGTAAGCAACGGGTTTTCCTTTAGCTCGAATACTAATGAGTTCACGATATGTTTGAATTTCTTGCGGACTTAGAGGACGAAAAAAATCAGTATAAATTTCTACGCGTGAAATATTTAGAACTGCCCCCAGTAAAAGTTCCGAATCAAGACGGGGATTTTGTATGCCATTTTTTTTAAGAAAAGATGTCGCAAGTTTTAAAATTTCCGAAACATTATAATTTTCTTTCTTAACCAACCAATTTACCCCTTAAATAGACGACTCGCTCATCTTCTTTGTACGGTCAGCAAGCGCTAAAGCCTTAATAATCTCCTCTATGTTCCCCTCCAACACAAAATCCAGATTATGAATAGTAAGACCTATGCGGTGATCGGTTATTCTCCCTTGAGGAAAATTATAAGTCCTTATTCTTTCGCTTCTGTCACCCGTTCCTATTTGAAGCTTTCTCGATTCAGCTATTCCCGCACGCCGCTCTTCTAAATATTTTTCATACAAGCGAGC
This sequence comes from Candidatus Oleimmundimicrobium sp., assembly GCF_030651595.1. Classification (NCBI taxonomy): domain Bacteria; kingdom Bacillati; phylum Actinomycetota; class Candidatus Aquicultoria; order Candidatus Subteraquimicrobiales; family Candidatus Oleimmundimicrobiaceae; genus Candidatus Oleimmundimicrobium; species Candidatus Oleimmundimicrobium sp. The sequence goes on from NZ_JAUSCH010000062.1 coordinate 2,274, forward strand.
TCGAAGAATTTTCATTGCCCGCTCACGATTCTGTAACTGAGAACGTTCTTCTTGACATGAAGCCATAATACCGGTAGACAAGTGAGTAATTCTTACTGCCGAGTCAGTTGTATTAACAGATTGCCCGCCCGGGCCGCTCGAACGAAATATATCAATCCGCAAATCAGTTGGATTGATATCAACTTCAACCTCTTCGACCTCAGGTAAGACTGCTACTGTTACAGTCGATGTATGAATTCGGCCACCCGATTCAGTAACGGGTACTCTTTGAACTCTATGCACACCGGATTCATATTTTAAATGGCCATAAACATCTTTGCCTTTTACCTCAAAAATTATCTCCTTAAATCCTCCTAATCCGGAAGGACTTGAGCTTAAAATCTGCATTGACCAACCTTGTTGATCAGCATATCGAGAGTACATCTTATACATTCCCGCCGCAAAAAGACTTGCCTCATCGCCGCCCGCCCCAGCCCTTATTTCCATAATAATATCTTTTTTATCGTTGGGGTCCTTGGTTATCATCATCTCTTTAAGCTCATTTTCTAACTTTTCCTGCTCTGTTTCGGCAGAACTCAATTCAGATTGAAGATAATCCTGCATTTCCTTATCGGATTCCTCTTTCATCAATACTTTAACTTCCTCAATATTCTTTAAAACTTCTTTGTATTCCTTAATTTTCTTGGCAACTTCTGTAATTTCTGAATGAGCTTTTGCATATTCTTTATACTTTTTGGGGTCAGCATGAATTTCAGGATCGCTTAACTTTTTAGTCAAATCCTCATACTTTTTTTCAACTTCATTTAATTTTTCCAACATTTTAATTTTGTCTTTCATGATTACTGTAAAATACAATCCTCACTTTCCTCGGTAAAGTCCTCGAGAGATAAGAGTTTTTTTAACGAAAAAATAGCCACTTCCAATTGGTCAACAGAAGGATCCCTGGTTGTCAATTTCTGTAACCAAAGACCGGGGGCCAAAACAATCTTAACTAAAAAAGAATCTTTATATTTACGAGCTAGTTTAATTAATTCATAGCTTATCCCGATAACCAAAGGAACCAACAATAGATGGCTTATGATGCGCCAAACTAGAGGAGGCCTCCCCAGAAAAGCAAAGATAAAAATTAAAACCGTGAGCGCTATTAACATGAAAGCGGTTCCACAGCCCACATGTAAAGGACTATACTTGGACGCCGCCTGAGGAGTCAATTCATCCCCACTTTCATATGCATGGATTGTTTTATGTTCAGCCCCATGATATTCAAAAACGCGTCTTATATCTTTAAAGCACGATATAAAAATAAGGTAGATAAGAAAAATAATCGCCTTCAAAGAGCCCTCAAAGAGACTGGTTATTACCCCGCTTGACAAATGTTCTTTTAATAAAACGGTAATCCAGCTGGGCAAAACAACAAAGATAAGCAAACCAAATACAAACGCCAAAAAAATACTTATAGTCATCTCTTTGGAGCTGATTTCTACATCTTCATCTCCTTCCGTAGCTAACTCGGCTGAGAGAGAAATGGCTTTCGTTCCTATAACCAACATCTCTATAACCCCCACAACTCCCCTTATCAAGGGAAGTTTTAAGATAGGGTATTTTTTTGAAAAAGAATTTATTTTCCTTTCTTCAGTAACAATTTCCTGACTTGGTTTGCGAACAGCTAAGACCCAATTTTCCTTGCCTCGCATCATAACGCCTTCCAACACAGCTTGGCCACCAACCTGAGCTTTTGAAAAAAACGCGGAACAAATTAAAAAATTCATCTTTTTAAAAATTCTTTTTATGGATAAGGCTTTTAGGTAGTTAAAGTTAATTTTGTTCAATTTTTCACCTCAATGATTAGAAAGTTGGGCAAGCTAAATTTAAAGTATTAATTGTTAAACCAAGATTACTTGATTTTTTTCCAGGGCTTTCCGCAACTAAATTTGCCCTCAGGACAAGGACCGCGATTGCATGGTGGCCCCGCCTCTTTGAAGAGCAAGGGAGCTACCTCTTTTGCTTCTTTCAACATAGTAAGCGCCAATTCTTTGATTTCCCATTGTGCTCTATTACAACAACGAAGACTAAGGAAGTGGAGAAATTCACGAGCATTCATCGTAACAACCATCTTTGTCTCGGTTGAATTGGGCAAGATATACCTTGCATCTTCAGCCTCAATTCCTTCTTCAAGCAGTTCCTGATAGACTTTCAACGCCGTGGCATTTAACTTATCAAACTTTTCCTTCGCTAATGGATTATTTTCTATCGACGAAGGAGTAATAAACTTTAAATCACTTGAATATTTCACATATCTTTGTGATTGTTGATTAAATGAGGCCAATCTATGCCTTACCAATTGATGAGAACATACTCTTGAAATTCCATCTATGGCAAAAGTAAAAACAGCATGTTCCACAGCACTTAAATGCCCTGATTTTATGATTAGATTAACAAGTTTTTCAACTTCTTTATCTGATAAAACCCGGAATAACTCGTCCGCGCCAACCGGCGCGTAACAAATCCGCGCCGCTGTAGCTATGGTTCGTTCAGGCTTTGGGGTATGTTCCAACAATTTAACGTTCAACTAAACCACTTCTAACCAAGTATTATTCAGAAGACTCCTTGGTCTCTGATTTCTTATGTAAACCAACAGCTTTTCCGGTTGGTTTCTCATCTGAAGCTTCTATTGGTTGTAAACCATACTTCTTTTGAAACCTCTGGATTCTTCCTCCAGCATCTATTAATTTTTGCTTACCCGTATAAAACGGGTGACATTTCGAGCAAATTTCCACTTTTAACTTAGGTTTTACTGAACGAGTAACAAAAGTCTCACTGCACGAACAAGTAACGTTAGACTCTTCATAATTAGGATGGATATCTTTTTTCAAAAATTTCACCTCCAAAAACCATCAACCAAATTAAAAAACAAGGAAGATATTAACACAGAAAAAGCCTTCTTGGCAATCCCGTGAAAAACTATTAAAGCGCGCGACTAAAACAATTTATTATGATGAAGGTATGGAGGTTTTTTGAATCTGCCTCAAAAAATCTGCATTTGAACGAGTTTCTTTAATTTTGTCAATTAAAAGATTTATTGCTGCCGATGGATCGAGCGAATGCAAAACTCGCCTGAGTTTCCATACCTCTTGTGCTTCAGCGGAATCCATAATGAGTTCTTCTTTCCTTGTTCCTGAGCGTTCAATGTTGATAGCGGGGAATATTCGCTTATCTGCTAATTTTCTGTCTAAATGAATTTCCATATTTCCGGTTCCTTTAAACTCTTCAAAAATAACCTCATCCATGCGACTGCCCGTTTCAACCAAAGCTGTGGCAAGAATCGTAAGACTTCCGCCATTCTCAATATTTCTTGCCGCGCCAAAAAACCTTTTTGGCGGATAAAGAGCTGCTGAATCCACACCACCTGAAAGAACCCGGCCGCTTGGAGGCGCAGTTAGATTATATGCCCTGGCAAGACGCGTGATACTATCTAAAAGAAGAACAACATCCTTCCCTTGCTCAACAAGACGTTTTGCTTTCTCAAGGACAAGTTCAGTTACCTGAACATGATTTTCCGAAGGTTTATCAAAAGTTGAGCTAATTACTTCACCTTTTACAGAACGTTCCATATCCGTAACTTCCTCGGGTCGCTCGTCAACAAGTAGAACAATCAATACCACTTCCGGGTTGTTAGTAGTTATGCTGTTTGCAGTCTGTATCAATACCGTTGTCTTACCCGCTTTTGGAGGTGAAACAATTAAACCTCTTTGCCCTTTGCCAATAGGAGACACCAAATCAATAACCCTTGGAGCAACTCCGCCGTTGGGCGTCTCAAGTCTAAGTCTTTCTGTGGGATAGATTGGGGTTAGTGATTCAAAAGTTTTTCGGCCTCGAGCAAGTTCCGGATCTCCCCCATTAACTGCCTCAATTTTTAACAGAGCACTATATTTTTCATTATCCTTAGAAGGCCGAACTTGTCCCATCACTTCATCACCCCTGCGAAGCGCGAACCGGCGAATCTGGGAAACAGAAACATAAATATCGTTATCACTTGGAAGATAACCTTTTGTCCTCAAAAAACCATATCCATCATTTAAAATATCCAAAATTCCTTTTCTTAACTCAGCACTGCCTTCTGTTTTTATCGGACGGCTTTTAGGTAAAACTTTTTTAGGCTGTTTGTTAAGTATTTCTTCAATAAGCTCGGTCTTCTTAATTTTATTTACATCTTTTATGCCGAGTTCTTTTCCAATGGGCCTAAGTTCGTCTAATTTTTTCTTCTCTAATTCACTTTTTTTAATATTTACTTTCTCCAATCAAACACACCTTCCTTAATCTCGTTCGCTTATTTCTTGGTTGAAATAAGTTTATTTAACTTGTTCCAATCTTCTAAAAATCTATCTATACCTTTGTCTGTTAAAGGATGTTTAGCCATCGTCTTAATAACTTTGTAGGGAATAGTAGCGATATCTACACCAGTTAAAGCCACTTCAGTAACATGCATGGGATGTCTTATGCTCGCAGCAATAATCTCAGTTGTAATACCATAATTTTCATAAGCGGTAACAATATCAGATAAAATTGAAATTCCATCATGCCCTATATCATCCAACCGTCCCAGGAAGATACTGGCATAAGAAGCTCCGGCTCGTGCCGCCAATAGGGCTTGGTTTACTGAAAACACCAAAGTCATATTGACCTGTATTCTCTCAGAAGACAATGCTTTTGTTGCAGCAAGACCTTCTGGAGTTATCGGTATTTTGATGATAACATTTTCTGCAATTTTTGAAAGCTCGTGCGCTTCCTTTAGCATACCCTCTTTATCAAAACTTACTACTTCCGCGCTTATTGGGCCATCTACAATTTCTGTAATCTCTTTGATAACTGAGCGAAACTCCCGGCCCTCTCGAGCACAAAGAGTTGGGTTTGTTGTTACTCCGCTTAAAATTCCCCAAGAGTTAATCTCCCTAATGTGCTCAATGTTTGCGGTATCGATAAAAATTTTCATGTAATCACCCCTTAAAAAGTCTATTCTTCTTTACCAGATCCGGTTGCAGCAATCTCGCTTGAACATGAATCAACAACTTTATTTAAAATTGCTTCCACAACCTCTTGAATCGCTTTATCTAAGCTATAACTCGGTATAAGTGGAACCTTTTCTTTTGCGGCAATCTTCTCGATATATTCACCAACTTTCCTAATGTTTTCGAAATTTGCCCTATATCTTTTCAAAGAACGCATTCCTCCAGTATCAACTTCTCTTATGTAAAAATGGCTTCTATGAAGACCTTCGGCTTCCATGGGAATAATTAATGGAACAATAACAGCATTGTTGAATCGATTAAACTCCATGAAACCGGGAACAATATGCACCCCTTCAATTATCGTGTTGATGCCCTCTCGCACCGCCCTTCGAACAACCGCGGTTAAACCAACATTTACAACCTCGGCCTGTTCTTTAAAACCAACGATTACAGGGTCTTCTTTCTCCGAAAAAGGCATTTTCAAAGATTTCCATGAATCAAATGAAGATCTATAGAGAACAGGCATTAGTTCCCTCGATAAAAGCATGCGCATGACTTCTCGAATAGCATCGGATGGAATAATGTGTGTTATCCCTAATCTGCTACCAACCTCCGTCGCAATCTTCGACTTTCCAACGCCCGTAGTTCCTCCGATTAAAACTATCAATGGTTTATCAAGTTTTCCCAACATTAACCAGCATTTATACTTTCGAGCGTAATCCGCTCCCATTTTGGACTCCATAGTTTCAATCACTAAATCAGTTAAATCTTTACTTTTTATAGAATAGATGCCTTTCTCTTTTAAGTAATCTTCGATAAATTTAGCTATCTCATACGCTTTATTGGGAGGAATACTAGTTGCCATAATCGACGATGCAATCAAACCTTTTGAAAAAGGAAGACCATGTTTTTCATCACTAATTAGGATATTTTTTTCTTCTTTCTTGGGACTTGCCACGCTTTTTTCTCCTTCTAAATTTACTTATGCTTTCTTTAGCCAAACCAACTAGTGCGTCTTCGAGCTCACCATCTTCGCCAATTACAACCGGCTCGTTATCCATGTAAATAACGTCGGCACCCATCTCTAAGCCCATACTCGTCACAACATCAACGGAAGCTGCCTTAAGCTCTGTTAAAATGGTCGTAAATTTTCCCTTGTGTCGTTCCAGGTCTCTCTTAAGTTTGGGACGATTTGACAGGTTATTGCTTATACCAACAACTTCGCAATCGAACTCTTTCTCTAAGTAATCCTTCAAAACCCCTTTCATCTTTAAGGAAGCGGTAGTAGCCAGAAAAATTTGTCTTCCACTGATATTTTCTAAAGGACGGGGACGAAAAATCGTTTTAATGACCTTTAAGTCTGGGTTAACTTTTCCTATTGTCTCTTTCAGTAAATCCACTTTTTCTTGACTTGCCATGGGCTCCTCGCACATCGTTAGAATCACAAGGTCCGATATAAGAAGTCTATAGGGACCGAGATAACCGCCTATATATTCTACCGGCTGATCTGCTCCCACCACGACAACTCTCATGTCCGTCCGAATGGGTGGAAGGGCCGACCCGCTCCCCTCAAATATGACCAACTCTTCTTTTAACTTGTTAGCTAAACTTGCACCCTCCAAAACATTTGAGATGAAGGGAGCTCCTGCCATCCCCCCGCCACATCTTCGACAACCGACGGTCGTAACTCTGCTCATAAGAGCATCTTCGTAATGATCCGAAGCAGCATGCTTTCCTTCTTTACTTGCCTTAAGAAGAAATTGTGGAGTTATGTGCAACTTTTTCCCCTCTAAAACTTCGGGTTCCTCCGGGCCTCCTCTGCCCATCGCTACCACTAAAGGAGAAAGACCGGCTTTTTCAAGTAGGCGACAAATATATGCCGAAACAGCTGTTTTACCAACTCTTTTGCCGGTACCAATTATTGAAATTGAGGGTTTCGTTACAATATCATGGAAAATGGGTGGGTCAAAACGAAAATCTGCTCCTAAATAAGAAACACCTGCTTTTAAGATATAACTGGCAAATTTAAATCGCTCGATATAACCTACCACAGGTTCATCACTTAAATCAATAGTTAAATCCGGTTTATATTTTGAAAGGGCATAATTGATACCAACAAGGGGTTCTGCTTCAAAAACTACAGGGTAACTAAGAGAATTTAAATCTGTTTCCTCGGTAATTTTCTCCGTGCCACCAATGAAAACTACAGCCATCAATTTATATCCTAGATCTCTCTCGATATTTTCCAAAGCCGCTTTGATAACAGGGAAATAGTGTTCTCCGTCGACCAACGCAATTGCTTTTTTTATGGTACCTCACCATCACCATCTTGAGTGCGGGGCTCAATCGTTTTCCATTTACAGTACTTGCCTCCACTTAGCAAAAATTTTGCTAATAAAACTTGTTCTCCAAAAGGATATTTTCTGTAAATCGTCACTGTATCCCCTTTAGTTTTGATGAGATTATAGCAAGGTTTCGTACGACCTCTTACTCTCAGAGATGATACGGTTCCCGCGTTTACTACCACTAAATTTTCAATCCGCCAGACATACGGCACATGTTTGTGCCCACAGAGAACTATGTCAACACCATTGCTTATTAAGGCCTCCAACACATCACCGGCATCAAAAACAACATTTCTTTCCCTTCCGGTTCTTGGTACCGGGAGAAGGTGGTGATGCATTGCCATTATCTTTAAATCATTCGATTTACTGCTAAATTGCTCCAACGCCCATTTGGTACGCTCCCGACCCACACGACCACTATCTAAATCGGGCTCACTTGAATCTACTCCAACAATAACCACCCCGTTAAATCTCAACACATTGTTTCGTGAACCAAAAATATCTTCAAAGTGCACATAGCCCACATTTCTTGAATCATGATTCCCGGGTACAATAAGTTTATTTTTGCAATTTATCTGTGAAAGAAAGGCTTCCACTGTCGTAAACTCTTGACGAAATCCCTGGTTAGCTAAGTCTCCCGTAACTACGACAATGTCCGGTGCAATTTCATTTATCTCTTCGACAGCACGATTCATCAGGTTTGTTACAAAATACTGGGACCCAGCGTGTATGTCGGAAATATGTACGATGGTAATGGAGCGGTTCATATCTTTTGCCTCTTCAACCATAAACCTCTCTCCTTAAATCAAAAATCTTTCTTATGAGACACTATCTTTATATAAAAGTTGATAAAGAAGGATATATTTTGTTCAGATATTTTGTTCAGATATTTTCCTAACCGCATTTATGAAGATATTAGAGGATGGGTTAATTTTTACTCAAATCTTTCTTGAGGTCAAATAAAATCTTTATTCCTCCATAATAATTTTTATTTTTCCTTCTTTTCTTGGAACTGTAAAACTAGTTGTATTATTTTCACAACGGAAGGAGATATCTAAAACATTTTTGCCAACTCTTAGCCCCTTCAACTCAACGGTTTTTAACCAATTAGGAAGAATCGGATTATTTATATAGAGCACATCATTAGGAGCATCGGAACTTATGCCCAATAATGATTGCAATATCATAAATATACTCCCAGCTGACCATGCCTGCGGACTACAAGCAACCGGATAATCAATCGGCCAACTCCCCTCCTCGCGAGTAAAACCGCAAAAAAGCTCAGGTAACCGCATATAAGCATGATGCGTGGCAACATCATACAAACCGGTTACTATCTCCTCTGTAGCCCAATCAAATCCATATCTCTTAAGACCCCTGGTAATTAAGGCATTATCATGAGGCCAAACCGTTCCATTGTGATAGCTCATTGGATTATAACCTTTTGCCAGTTTGCTTACGGTGCGAACTCCCCAACCGGAAAACATATCAGGCCTCATAAGACGCTCTGCAACTTTTTTAGCTTTGTTTTCGTCTAAAATACCTGTCCACAATACCTGTCCGGGATTCGAAGTAATTGTCTTAACCTGTCTTTTATCGGCATCGAGAGCCATGGCAAGATAATTTGCTTCTTCCATCCAAAACTCTTTATTGAATTTCTTTTTAAGAGCTTCTGCCCAAGAAACTAAAGACATACTTTTTTGAGGTTCTCCAAGTTTATCATAAACTTGACTCATTCTTCTTAGGGCATAATAGACGTAGGCCTGAACTTCAGCAAGAACAATAGGGGGCTTAGCTATTTTGCCATCAATATGAAAAACAGAGTCAAAAGAGTCTTTCCATCCCTGATTATCTAAACCTTTTTCTGATTTTCTTTCATATTCAACAAATAAATCACCATCTTTATCACCGTAATTTTTTATCCAGTTCACAGCATTATCAATGTTGATTTTGGTTTTTTTTATTAAATCTATATCGTTTGTCCACTTTAAGTATTCTGAAATAAGAATTAAGAATAATGGAGTCGAATCAACTGAGCCGTAATACGGAGTATGTGGAATTTCGTTTAAATTTGCCAGTTCGCCCCTTCTTAGCTCGTGAATTATTTTCCCCGGTTCCTCGTCACGCCAATTGTCCTTTTTTTTGCCTTGGAAAGCAGCCAAGAATTTAATAGTATCTCTCGCAAAATCACTGCATAACGGCAAAGTTTGAATCGAAGTAATTATACTGTCTCTACCAAAGGGAGCCATAAACCAAGGTATCCCTCCAGCAATTATTCTGCCCTCAGGCATCTTAATCACCAAAGAACGAACATCATTTCTACTTCGAGCAAGTAACCGGTTAAATATTTGATTATCTGTATTTATCTGAAGACATTCTTCACTATATTTTTTATAGGATGATTTAAGATTGCTTAAAGTGTGTCCAAAGTTAGGTTTGATTTTTTTCTCCGTATCTTCCCCAACGATAGGCTCCACATAAAAACCAAAACTTAATTTTGAAAAAGATTTAATCTTTAAATTAAAAACTACCACAGCCCCTTTCGCTCCAATTTCTACAGAAGATGGCTTAATGGCAAAGTGTATTTTTGTTTGGCGAAAAACGTCATCCTTGCCTATATAAGCAAGGATGACGTTTTTGCCCTCGAACTGCGGACGTAGTAATTTTCCCCTACTTTTACGTTTCAATCCTCTAACTTCAAAAATATCCGCGAAATCAGAGTCAAATTTAAACTGGAGGTTTAAATTGACGGTAAAAGAGTTATAGTTCTTAACCCTAATTTTATTGTGAAGACCTTTTTTTACCAATCTCAATTGTCTTATATTTAAAGTTTGCTGAGAAATTTTGACCCCATCGCTCTCTAAATCAGGGTTGGTACACTCAAGACTCTCTAAATAATTTAACTCTACCGTTGAAGTTAGACAAACCGGATTTTTACCGTTGATTGAAAATTCCAGACAACTTAGAAAGCGAGTATCTTGATAGTAAAAACCAAGCCCGCGACCATTTCCCCAGGGAATATTCCCTTCCGGGTTAGTAAGTAAAAAACAATCATTTTCTTTGATGCTTAAAACCTTTTCTTTGACATCTACAATAATGAAGGGAATGCCTTCATTTAATATTCTATTTGTAGCCTCAGTTTCTTCTTCAAAAACCCGGCCGCCGGGACTCACAAACTTTGCCAGCTAACTCACCCCCTTGAGCTATTGTGTCTTTTAATTATCTTCTTATAAACTTCTTCATAATCATCGACCATTCGAGTTGCACCGAATTTTTTTTCAACATAGTTACGACATTTAAATAAATCTATCTTATCTATCTTAGTAATGGCTCCTATCATCTCTTCAACAGAATTTACGATAAACCCGCTCTCCCCATCAATAACAATTTCAGGCACACTGCCATAAGGAAAAGCAATAACAGGGGTTCCCGCCGCCATTGCTTCTATCATGACTAACCCAAATGGTTCCGGCCATTGCAACGGGAAAAGAAATGCTTTGGCGTCTCTTAAAAGTTCCTTTTTTCTTTTATCGGTAACTTCACCAAGAAACTTAATCTGTTTTCCATCAATTTGGGGATAAATCATTTTCTCAAAATATTCCGTATCGCTACCGGGGTCAATTTTACCGGCCATAATTAAATTTACTCCCGCTTTTTTTGCAACATCTATCGCTGTATGTGCTCCTTTATCCGCGGTAATTCTGCTCAAGAACAAAAAATAATCCTTTTTTTTGCTCTTAAATTCGTAACGGTCAACATCAATCGCATTATAGATGGTGCCTACATAATTGAGACCCGCTAAACCCTTTTTTTGAGCATCGCTAATAGAATTATAATAAACAGCATCTTTAAATGTTTTAAAAAATCTCTTGTTTTCCGCCATAAAAGGACCGTGAAGTGTAGTCAACACGGGAGTTGAAACAAAATTAGCCAACGCAATTCCACAATAACCCGCATGATTATGAATTATGTCAAATTCATCTGCCCGCTTGAATGCCGAAGTAACATGGAGTAAGTCGGGGACCAGATCCCCTCCCGCCAATAAATTCCTCGGTGGTCGAGTATGATATATCGAACTTAATTCGGCGCTGGTTTTTGAGTCCCCCGTCGCAAAAAGCGTAACTTCGTGGCCCCTTTTCACAAGCTCCTCTGTTAAAAGATAGACAACCATCTCTATCCCTCCATATTTAACCGGAGGGACTCTCTCCCAAACTGGCGCCAACTGAGCAATTTTCATTTCAACCTCTTTACCTTTTAAGAAACAAATCCATCAACCGATATCCTTCATCCACCCGCAATAAACTCAACTTTGCCACGGATTCATCAAAAACTTCCACACCATCCGGCTTTATTCCTGCCTGATAAATTGCAAACGGTACAGGATCAGCAACATGAGTTTTGATGGAAATTGGAGTTGGATGGTCCGGCGCAACGATAATCTTATAATCAAAATCTTTTAACCCTTCAAGTATTGTGCCCACAACCTTGCTGTCAAATTGTTCAATAGCTTCAATTTTTGCTTCTATATCGCCACTATGACCCGCCTCATCAGGCGCCTCAACATGAACAAATATAAAATCCAATTTTTTTAAAGCATATAAAGCATAATTTGCTTTAGCCAGATAATCTGTATCGAAATAACCCGTAGCTCCCGGAACATCAATGACTTTAAGGCGAATACAGCGACCTATCCCTTTAATCAAGTCCACCGCTGAAACAACTCCACCAGCCAAACCATACTTTTCGGAAAAAGCCGGCATCGAAGGGGCTATTCCTTGTCCCCAAAGCCAAATCATGTTTGCCGGGTTTTTCCCCATTTTTTTCCGTCTGATATTTACCTCATGATTTTCAAGAATCTCTCTGGAAGAAACCATTAATTTTCTCAATAAAGAAGAGTTTTCTCCTTTAGGAAGATTTTTATTAATAGATTGCCCTGTGATGTCATGAGGGGGAATGCATAATGTTCTGGAATAATCACCTTTTGTCACCATAAGATGACGATAACTTATCCCAGGATAAAAGCTCAACCCCTTGTTCCCAAGCCCTTCATTTAAAGCTTGAATTAAAATTCTTGCTTCTTCGCTAGAGATATGACCCGCCCCGTAATCTACAAGAATATCATCTGAAGCTGTAATAAGATTGCACCTGAAAGCCACTTCGTCTTGTTCAAGGTAAATCTCCATATTCGCTGCTTCTAATGGACCGCGACCAGTATAATATTTTTTAGGATCGTAGCCAAGCAAAGATAAATTGGCCACATCGCTTCCCGGTTTCATCCCATCAGGCACAGTTTTTACCATCCCCGTAATACCGTTTTTCGCGATAAAATCCATATTGGGTTTTTTTGCTACTTGCAAAGGAGTTTTGCCGTCTAATTTTTCTAAAGGATAATCAGCAGCTCCGTCCGGCACAAGAAAAACGTATTTCATAGAACCTCCGGTTATTGGTAGCTATTAGCTGCTACCATTTAAATTAAAAAATAAAAATGAAAATTGCCGTGCCTACCGGCAAGCAGGGCAGGCACGGCAATTTCCAATTCTTCTATGCCCTTTACTCTTTACCTTTTTATCAATCTCTACCTAATCTCTCTACTTAATTTTTACTGAGTGCTGATATTGAAATTCATTGAAATTTGCTGTAATACAATTGTAATTTATAGTAATTCATTGTAATTT
>NZ_JAUSCH010000063.1 GCF_030651595.1 Candidatus Oleimmundimicrobium sp.
GCGTGGTCAGGCGGCCCTGAAAGATGTCATCCAGATAGGACATGCGCGGCATCGAGCGGTCCAGAACGGTGACATTCGCCCCCATGCCCACCGCCACCCGCGCTGCCGCCGTTCCCACGACGCCGCCGCCGATGATCACCACATTCGCAGGCCGTACCCCCGGAACCCCACCCATCAGAACGCCACGCCCGCCATTGGCCTTTTGCAGAGTCCAGGCGCCGACCTGCGGCGCCAGCCGCCCGGCCACCTCGGACATTGGCGCAAGCAGTGGGAGGCCACCCGCGCGGTCGGTCACGGTTTCATAGGCGATGGCGGTCACGCCACTTTCCAGCAGGTCGCGGGTCTGCTCTGGGTCCGGCGCAAGGTGCAGATAGGTGAACAGAACCTGCCCCTCGCGCAATTGCTTGCGCTCAATGGCCTGCGGCTCTTTTACCTTTACCACCATCTCGGCAGTGGCGAAGACTTCGCTGGCGGTTTCGACGATGCCGACACCGACCGCACGGTAATCGTCATCACTGAAGCCAGCGCCGATGCCGGCTTCGGTTTCGACGATCACCGCATGTCCGGCTGCGATTGCTTCCTGCGCAGCCGCAGGCGTCATCCCCACGCGGAATTCCTGTGGCTTGATCTCTTTCGGGCATCCGATAAGCATGGCCGGTTTCCTTCTGTTGGATGGGTGGATTCTGCGGATTTTCTGCCGATAGTGCTTTGAAAATTGGCATTGCCATGACAGCTTCTTCGTAGATTCTGCGGCGATCTGGCCGCTTTTCCCGAAGAAAGTTGCGCTGCAATGCGGCTAGATCAGATTGACCGGCGTATCCTGCATGTCCTTCAACGTGAAGGCCGGATATCGAACGCAGACCTGGCCGAGCGTATCAACCTGTCGGCCTCGGCCTGCCATCGGCGCGTTCAGCGGCTTGAGACCGAGGGTTACATACGCGATTACGTCGCCTTGCTTGATCTGCGCCGGATCGGCAAGCCGACCACGGTTTTTGTCGAGATCAAGCTCAACAGCCAGAGCGACGAGACGCTGGAGGCCTTCGAGCGCGGCATCACGCGCATTCCTGATGTGCTGGAATGCCACCTGATGGCAGGCGAGGCCGATTACCTTCTGAAACTCGTCGTCGAGGACACCGACGATTTTGCCCGTATCCACCGCCAGTATCTGGCACGGCTGCCCGGGGTTGCGCAGATGCAATCATCCTTCTCGCTGCGAACGGTGCAAAAGACCACGGCAATCCAGCTCTGAGCGCCGCCTTCATCCTGGCGAAAGCAAGAGGGGCCCCTGGCCCCTGCTTCGTCACCGGGGAGGGCCACGACGCATGAAAAACCCCCGCAGGCCAGGCCCCGGGGGTTGATCAAACC
>NZ_JAUSCH010000064.1 GCF_030651595.1 Candidatus Oleimmundimicrobium sp.
TATGGAGTATGGAGAAAACCAACTAGCAAACCAGCAATCTGGCCAACAAACTACCGACTCCCCACTAAGAGACTCCCGACTGATAGGATTAAAGGACAGATTATCGGGCAAATTAAGGCAAATGGAGACGAAGGACGTCCAAAACCAGAAACGGAAGAGAAGAAATAGTGGAAATGTCTTATCAAATAAAAATTGAGGGTTTTGAAGGACCTTTTGACCTTCTTTTAAATTTAATAATGAAACAAAGACTTGATATTTATGATGTCCCAATTGCTGAAATAACCGAACAATATCTCTCTTATGTTGAGCAATTACAGACTGTGAATTTGGAAACTGCCAGCGAATTTTTGCTGGTTGCAGCCACACTGGTGGAAATGAAATCTGCAAATCTTCTTCCAGGAAAGGTTGAATATTTTGAGGAGGATGAAATCTCCCCCAAAGAGGCAAGGCAAAACCTTGTTGCTCGTTTAGTTGAGTATAAAAAATTTAAAAACGCTTCCTTAAGTTTAGCTACGAGGCTGGAATCGGAGAGCCGGTATTATAAACGGGAAGTAGGTCCGGAGGAAAAATTTCTCAAACTTTTGCCCGATTTTTTAAAAGACGTGTCAATTGACGATTTAGCCGATGCGATAATAAAACTTCTTGTCAAGAAAAATGCCTTAATTATTGATACTTCACATGTGATTCCCACATCCATCGATATTAAGAAAATTTTTTCAACGGCAGCTGACAAGTTAAGGCGTACAAAAAATCAAACTTTTCGTGAACTTACGGCCGATTGCAAAAACAAAGCTGAGATAGTAGCCTATTTTTTAGTTATTTTAGAGTTCTATAAAAACAGTTTGTTGAAAATTAACCAGGCGGAAAATTTTGGTGAGATTGAGATGAAATTTTGCGAATCTTCAATGCCGGAAAACAATGGAGGAGGTTTATGGAGTCTAACATAAAAGGGGTACTCGAAGCTCTTCTTTTTGTTGCGGACGAGCCCTTAACTTTAAAAAAATTGATTAAAATAACAGGATTTGATGGTGAGTTAATCGAGAAAAATTTAAAGAAATTAGTCGATGAATATCAACAAGGGAACAGAGGGATTCAACTCAGAGAGGTAGCTGAAGGTTATCGCTTTTTTACGCATCCTGCCTACGCTCCCTTCATTGAAGAGCTTGTTCTTTCCGCCGATTATCGAAAGCTCAGTCAAGCTTCTCTTGAAACTTTGGCAATTATAGCTTATAGACAGCCGGTAACACGTTCACAAATTGGTGCCATAAGAGGAGTTAATTCTATGGGAGCCATAGCTTCCCTTCAGGAGAAAGGGTTGATTAAAGAAGTAGGCAGGGAACATGGGCCAGGACAACCTATTTTATACGGGACAACGAAAATCTTTCTTGAAAACTTTGGCTTGAAAAACATTAAAGAATTACCTCCCCTTAAAGATTTTGCGCCTGATGATGAAACAATAGAACAACTTCAGCTAACACTAATGGCAGATCGTGTTGAAAAGATAGAGAAGGAAAGCTAGCAGATGGCTGATGGCAGATAGCAGATGGCGAATAGAGTATGGAGTATGGAGTATAGTAAAACCAGTAATCTGGCCAACAAACTCCCGCCTGCCCGCCTCTGGAGGGACTCCCAACTAAGAGACTACCGACTGACAGGGTAAGGGGTAAGGTCAGGATTAAGGATAACAGGTAAAGTTAAATGGAGAGTAAAGAGACAAAACGAAAAAAAAGTTTCCAAATCCCAACTAACGACTCCCGAATAGATAGACATTTGCAAAGGTTGCAAAAGGTGATGGCGGAGGCGGGTGTTGCTTCACGCCGGAAGTGTGAAAAATTAATAGCGGAGGGAAAAGTTAGGGTAAATGGTGAAATTGTCAAAGAACTTGGTTTTAAAGTCAACCCCTCAAAAGATGTTATTGACATAGAAGGCAAAATACTTAAAATTCCAGAAAAAATTTATCTTATGTTAAATAAACCAGTCGGTTATCTAACCTCGGTAAGTGACCCTTTTAATAGGCCAACTGTTATGGATTTAGTAAAAGAAAAAGCGAGAGTTTTTCCCGTAGGCCGTCTTGACAAAGAGACCGAAGGTCTTTTAATTTTTACCAACAACGGCGAGCTTGCCCACAGACTAATGCACCCAAGTTTTAAGTTTAAAAAGACTTATGTTGCTGAAATTGACGGATATCCAACTGAAGAATCATTAACTAAATTAAGAAAAGGAGTAGAATTAGATGACGGTATTACTTATCTGGCTGAGGTTAAGCTTTTAAAAAAACGAACCAAGAATTCGGTAATTGAGATTTCCATATCAGAAGGACGCAAGCGTCAGGTCCGAAGAATGTTTAAAGCAATCGGGCACAACATAATTAAATTAAAGAGGATAAATTACGGTCCTCTCTCAGTTGAGGGATTAAAGTTGGGCGAATATCGTTATCTTACAGATACAGAAGTTAAATTATTAAAGAAAGAAATAAATCTTGAGAGTAAGGAGGAGATTTTATGAAACTCGAAAAAGAAAAATTTTATCGAATTTTAGCACCTAGGCCGGCAGTTTTAATAACAACAGCGGATAAAAAAGGGAGGTCGAATGCGGCACCCTTCAGTTTTGTTATGCCAGTTTCTTCTAACCCACCGCTGGTCGCCTTTGCCTCTGCGCCACAGAGGCACACTTTAGCCAACATTAGAGAAACCAGAGAATTTGTGATAAATATGTCATCGGAGAATATTCTAAATAAATTATGGATTTGCTCTGAAAAATTTCCAAAGGGCGTTAGCGAGATTGAGAAAGCGTCTTTTACCAAAACAAAATCAACAATGGTTTCGGTCCCCAAAATTGAAGAGAGCTTTGGTTGGCTCGAATGTATTTTAGAGTTCGAAAAAGAAGCCGGAGATCACGTAATTGTAATTGGCAGGATTGTGGACGTTGAGGTAAAAGATATTTTTTGGAGAGAGGAAAAACTCGATGTTCCAAAAGCGAAACCGTTGCTTCATGTCACGGGTAAGGATTTTGTCGTTGCTGAAAGAGTTGTAAGTGTCGATTAAGTAAATTGGTAATTTGACTTACTGGGCTACTTTGAATAACATTAGTTTAATTTAATAATACTTTGGGTATAAGGGAAGGCCGTGAAAATCGGCCACGGACCCGCCACTGTAATCGAGGACGAAAGCTGCGAATTTGCCACTGCTCCATTATTGATGGGGTGGGAAGGTACAGCGATTAGGATGAATCGAAAGTCAGGAGACCTGCCTAAAGTAAGAAAACCTTCGTGGATTGGGGTGATAAAAAATGAAAGAAACTTAGTGCCTATCCTCAAGCGGAGCTTGAGGTTTTTTGTTTTTGTGCTTAATTTTTAAAATATAAATTATAGGAGGTAGATTAGTGAGGAAATTTACAAAAATAACTGCAATCTTGTTGAGCATTTTGATGTTGACGGTTTTTGTTGTGGGTTGTGCATCGCAAAACAAAGAGGTGATTGAGTCAGACAAATTAAAGACAGAGAAGGTCGTTGAAACACTTTCTTTTCCTTTAAAACTTATCGACGATGCTGGAAGAGAAATTGAGGTTCAAGAAGAACCCGAAAGGATAATTTCTTTAGCTCCAAGCAATACCGAAACATTGTTTGCCCTGGGTCTTGGGGACAAAGTAGTAGGAGTTACTGATTTCTGCGATTATCCGGAGGAAGCAAAATCCAAAGATAAAGTTGGCGGGTTTAGCGATCCTAATATTGAAAAGATAATCGAATTAAAACCGGATTTAGTTCTGGCTACCGGCATGCACGGGGAGATTCTAAAACAACTTGAAGATGTAAATGTTGTCGTTTTTGTTGTCGATCCTAAAAACATTAAAGATGTTATTGAGAGCATAGAGACTGTTGGAAAATTAACGGGACAAGCCGATGCTTCCAAGAATTTAATAGCGGATATGAATGAAAAAATAGATGGTGTTAAAACTAAGGGTGCAAACTTGTCTGATGGACAAAGACCGTTGGTCTATTACGAAGTTTGGAATGACCCAATAATGACTGTTGGCCCGGGTACTTTGATATATGAGATTATTGAAATGGCTGGGGGAGAAAATATCGCTGCTGACTCTAAAGAAGAATATCCTCAGCTTAGCGTAGAAGTTTTAATTGAGAAGGATCCTCAGATTATCATTGCTCCAAAGGGGAGCATGGGTGAGCCGGGGGCAGTAAAAGAGAGGAAGGGCTGGGAAAACATTTCGGCTGTTCAGGATGGAAAAGTGTATGTTGTCGATGAGAACCTTCTTGTAAGGGCTGGTCCTAGAATTATTGATGGCCTTATGGAAGTTGCAAAGATTCTTCACCCTGAACTTTATTGATGCATAGAACAGATAGCTAAAAAGCAGTCAAAAGTCAAATGTTAAGGGTATAGGGTAACGGGAGCTGGCGACGTAGCAACATAGCGACTTAGTAGCCAAGAAACTAAGGAACCAGAAAACTCCCGACTCCCTATTGCCCGCCTCTAGCGGGACTAAGAGACTCCCGACTGATGGGTGTTAAATGCATAAATTTAAAGGGAAAAACATAATTTACATATTGTTTCTCTTGGTTTTACTTGGAGGAATTATAATTCTGGCGGCTTCGCTAGGTGCTGTTTCAATCCCGTTTGTTACTACATTAAAAATTATTGCAAGTAAAGTTTTTGGCACGAAGCTGACACTGGATGAGAACATATTGAGCATTTATGAAACAATACTTTTCAAGGTTAGATTTGCCAGGGTTGTTCTAGCCGTTCTTGTTGGCATTGCGTTGTCGGTCGCCGGTGTAGTTTATCAGGGAATATTTAAAAATCCGATGGCCGACCCATACATTATAGGTGTATCATCCGGGGCGGCTTTGGGAGCAACGCTTGCGGCGATAGTTTTTAAAGGGTTCGGAGTGTTGGGTTTTTCGCTCGTTCCCGTACTTGCCTTTGTCGGCGCGACCATAACGATATTTTTTGTTTACAATTTAGCCAGAACGGGTACCAAGGTTCCCGTGGCAACGCTTCTTCTTGCCGGTGTTGCCATAGGGGCATTGCTTCACGCCATAACATCTTTTGTAATGGTGCTTGGAGGCAAAGACCTTCATTTCATAATATTTTGGCTCATGGGAGGATTTTCATCTAAAAACTGGGATCACGTGATGGTGGTACTCCCGTTCTTGGCGGTGGGATTACCGCTAGTTTTCTACTTTTCTAGAGATTTAAACCTCTTGCTTCTTGGTGAAGAAAGAGCCCAGCAGCTTGGAATCGAAGCCGAAAAAATAAAGAAAATACTAATCGTGGTGGCTTCTTTGTTGGCAGCTTCGGCGGTCGCGGTTAGCGGAATAGTTGGTTTTGTTGGTTTAATTGTGCCACACATGGTTCGTTTAGTAACCGGCCCCGACCACAAAATTTTAATTCCTTGTTCCGCTTTATTTGGAGCATCTTTTGTTGTTTTCTCCGATTTGTTAGCGAGGACATTGATGGCCCCGACCGAAATTCCCCTAGGCGTAATAACGGCCCTTTTTGGAGCACCGTTTTTTATTTACTTATTAAAGAGAAGCAAGAGAGGTTTATTTTAGATGCTGGAACTTAAGAATGTTCACTGCGACTATGGTAATGGGGAAGAAATCATAAAGGGCATTAGCTTATCTGTTAGCAAAGGTGAGTTTGTGGGCATAGTTGGGCCCAACGGCTGTGGAAAATCCACCTTGGTTAAAGGAATTTCGGGCGTTCTTAAAAGCAAAGGAGAAATTTTAATTGAAGGCAAAAGTTTGGTAAATTTGTCAGCAACTCAAATTGCAAGGAAACTCGCGGTGGTTCCACAAAGTTTTCATACGGAGTTCTCTTTTACGGTCTATGAGATAGTTTCAATGGGAAGGACCCCATATCTTGGAAGATTTCGTGCTGAAACTTCAGAAGACTTTTTTGCAATAGAGCGCGCCATGAAAGCTACGGATACATTTCATCTTGCTAACAGAAAGATTAATGAACTTTCCGGTGGGGAGAAACAGAGGGTGGTGATCGCCCAAGCAATTGCTCAGGAGCCAAAAATTTTGATTTTAGATGAGCCAACCTCACATCTGGACATAAATTATCAACTTGAAATCATGGAACTTGTAAAAAAATTAAATATTGAAGGGCTAATCGTTATCGTAGTTATCCATGATCTTAATTTAGCTGCGATCTATTGTGAAAGACTCGTTATATTGAAAGACGGCATAATTCTTGATGATGGACCAATCGACCAAGTCTTAACCACCGAAAATATTTCCAAAGCTTTTGGGGTAGATGTTTTGGTTCATCGCAATCCATTAACGGGAAAACGTTATATTACAACTATTCCAAAGACAGACAGGTTGGGGGAGACGAACGGGATAAAGGCGCATATAATTTGCGGTAGCGGAGCAGGCGTTTCGATAATGCATGACCTAAAAAAGATGGGCTATTGTGTTTCAGTGGGAGTTTTAAATGTGTTGGATACTGACGAAGAAGTTGCTGAAAAAATTGGGGTTGAAGTTATATCGGAAGCACCTTTTTCATCAATTTCCGATGAAGCGTTTAAATTAAATTTAGAGGCAATTAAAGAAGTTGATTTTGTGGTGTTGGCAAATATTCCTATAGGTGAAGGGAACTACAAAAATTTGTTGGCAACAGAAAGAGCTATGAAAATGGGAAAAAAGGTAATCATCTTAGAAAAAACGCCGATTGAAGAGAGAGATTATACGGGGGGGGAAGCCTCAAAATTAATTGAGGTACTTTACCAACAAGGAGCAATTAAAGCTAAAAATAATAACGATATTCTAAAGGCTATGGGAGAGAAAAGCTGATGTCGGAATTAACTTTTATTTTAGGGGGAGCAAGGTCGGGGAAGAGTTTTTTTGCTGAAAAGATGGCATCAAAAGCTAAGAAAGTTGTTTATATAGCTACGGCCGAAGCCTTAGACGACGAAATGCGGACAAGAATAGAAAATCATAAAAGGGAGAGAGCTTTAAATTGGGTAACTTTAGAAGCACCCGATGATTTGATGGAAACATTACGTCAAATTGACTCTGGGGTCGATGTAGTAATTGTGGACTGCTTAACCCTTTATATTTCAAATTTAATGAGAAAGTTTTCAGAAAAAGAAGTGTTTGATGACATTTCCAAAGCCCTTAACGTGGTGAACAATTTTAAAGGTAAAGTTATATTTGTTTCAAATGAGGTGGGCCTGAGCATTGTTCCCAACAACAAACTTGCTCGTGATTATAGGGATATTCTCGGCAAAGTTAATCAGTTGGTTGCTGAGGCAGCAAAAGAAGTTTACTTGATGGTTGCGGGAATACCGATGAAGGTTAAATAGCAGATGCTTGCCCGCCGCTGGCGGGGCAGATAGCTGATGGCAGATGGCGAATAGAGAATGAAACAGTTCTTTCTCGTCATTGCGAGCGGAGCGCGGCAATCTCAAACTCACTGTCATTGCGTCTGCCCGCCTCTGGAGGGTTTACCCGCCGGAGCATTGTCGAAGGAGGGTCGCCCACGAGCAACCCACCCGGACTTAGAAACCTAAATTTTTTAAAAAACTTTAATGAACGAGAAAACTCTTTTGATTTTCCTGGCGGCTGGAGTCTGGAAGCTGGTAGCTATTTTTGAATGATATAGCATGTAGCTGATAGTTTATGGCTGTTGCCTACCGGCAGGCAGGTCTTGCTCGTCCAAGAAAACGAAGCAAAAGAAGGACGGCCGATCATTTTTTGACGGCTCCGAAATAACGGTTGTTCAGGCGCCTGCAGAACTCGCTCCGATAAATCGAAGCTCAAACAGCTTCGGCTTGTTTCCTGAACAACCTATTTCTCTGCCTAAAAATGATATGGCATATAAAAAAGCGTGCTCATATGCTTGCCCGCCTCTGGAGGGTTTACCCGCCGGAGCATTGTCGGAGGAGGGTCGCTGTCCACCCGGCCCACGGGGTTTTAAAAACTAAAAACAAAAACAGCTTCGGTCGAAACCCCGCTTCATCGATTGTTCGTCGGCGCTCTCATAAATCACCTTCGAGCAACCCTCCCGGACTTAGAAACCAAAACCAATAAAAAACTCTTTTGATTTTCCTGGCGGCTGGAGTCTGGAAGCTGGTAGCTATTTTTGAATGATATAGCATGTAGCTGATAGTTTATGGCTGTTGCCTACCTGCCGGTAGGCACGGCGCGCGCCTACTCAGTCGATTCTCTCATTGCGAAACTTTACTTCCTTCATTTTCTTGCTCGTCCAAGAAAACGAAGCAAAAGAAGGACGGCCGATCATTTTTTGACGGCTCCGAAATAACGGTTGTTCAGGCGCCTGCAGAACTCGCTCCGATAAATCGAAGCTCAAACAGCTTCGGCTTATTTCCTGAACAGCCTATTTCTCTGCCTAAAAATGATATGGCATATAAAAAAGCGTGCTCATATGCTTACCCGCCGGAGCATTGTCGGAGGAGGGTCGCTGTCCACCCGGCCCACGGGGTTTTAAAAACTAAAAACAAAAACAGCTTCGGTCGAAACCCCGCTTCATCGATTGTTCGTCGGCGCTC
>NZ_JAUSCH010000065.1 GCF_030651595.1 Candidatus Oleimmundimicrobium sp.
GGAGGAAATTATGTCCAAGATAAAAGTTATAAAAGGCGGAATAACAGCTCCTGCTGGTTTTAAGGCCGCGGGGGTTTCGTGTGGAATAAAAGCAAGCGGTAAAAAAGACGTTGCTATTGTTTTTTCGGAAGCTCCGGCCACAACGTCTACGGTTTTTACAACTAATAAAATGGCGGTGGCCCCTGTGTATTTTAGCAGGTGCAATACGCGAAACGGTATTTCTCAAGCAGTTGTTGTAAATAGCGGGAATGCCAATGCTTGCACTGGTTATAAAGGTCAAGAAGATGCTATGACGATGATTGAAAAGACAGCGGAAGCGCTGAATATTCATTCTCAGGACGTAATTGTTGCGTCCACAGGGGTAATAGGTGTTCCTCTTCCCATAGAAAAGGTTGAGAAGGGAATCATCGACGCGGTTTCGTCCTTAAGCAAAAAAGGAAATGTCGATGCAGCCGAAGCTATCATGACGACTGATACCTTTTCAAAAGAGGTTGCGGTTCAGTTTGAGTTTCGAGGAAAGACGGTAACAGTTGGTGGAATGGCCAAAGGGTCGGGAATGATTGCTCCCAATATGGCCACAATGCTTGCTTTTTTAACAACTGATATAAAAATTTGTCGAACCTGTCTGAGGGCAAGTTTATCTGAAGCGGTTAACAAGTCCTTTAATATGATTACCGTTGACGGAGAAACCAGTACCAATGATATGGTGGTTATTTTGGCAAACGGCAAGGCGGATAACGAGAAGTTAATTCTTGGAGATGACGATTACGTAATTTTTGAAAAAGCTTTACATTATGTAACTACTAAACTCGCGAAGATGATAGTAAAAGATGGTGAAGGAATGACTAAGTTTATTGAAGTAAATGTAAGAAAAGCGAAATCAAACGAAGATGCTAAAAAAGCGGCAATGGCTATTGCTAATTCTAGTCTGGTTAAAACAGCTTTCTTTGGCGAGGATGCCAATTGGGGTCGTATAATTTCAGCTGTAGGGCATTCCGGAGCTGAAATTGATCCCGAGATGATAGACATTTACTTCGATGATATTCAAATTGTAAAAAATAGTGTTGCCGTTTCTTTTAATGAGAACAAGATAAATGAAGTTCTTAAAAAAGATGAGATAAAGTTGTTTGTTGATTTAAACATTGGCAAAAGTCAGGCAAGAGTTTGGACAACTGATTTATCTTACGACTATATAAAGATAAACGCTTCTTACAGAACTTAGGTGATTTTAATGAAAATAAATTTAACAAATACTTGGAAATCATTTTTTTTGGCTATTTTGTTTTTAGTTTTTGGTCTTTTGATTAGCTTTATCTTTACAAAGGATTGTTCGCTGGTCATTAAGTTTTTAAGCAGTTTGCTTTATGTTGCTTACTTCGTTTTTATTTTCAAACGAAGCGCGCAAGATGTGTTGTGGAGTATTATCTCGCTACCGTTTGGTTTTTTTATTTTTTATTTGGGAGCAGGTTCTTCAATTGGTTTAGCGGTTTTACTGTCTATTGTGGTTGCTTATTTAACCTTACTTTACTTGCCTTGGATTCTTTATAGAGGATAGGAGGATGAAGAAATGAATATGAGCAATATTGATAATGCGTTACGTGCTAAAGTTCTTATACATGCTCTTCCATATATAAAAGAATATTACGGAAAAACCGTGGTTATTAAATATGGCGGTAATGCTATGGTTGACGAGAAATTAAAAGAGTCGGTGGCAACCGATATTGTTTTAATGAAGTATGTTGGCATAAATCCGGTAATTATTCATGGTGGTGGACCGGAAATAACAAAAGTTATGAAAAAAATGAAAAAAGAGGTTAAGTTTGTTAAGGGTCTCCGCGTTACAAATAAAGAAACAATGGAACTTGTAAAGATGGTTTTAGTAGGAAAGGTAAATAAGGAAATTGTTACCTTAATTAATCGTCATGGTCGTATAGCAGTTGGAATAAGTGGAGACGACGCTGAATTAATCGTAGCGCAAAAGTTTGTTTTACCTGATGTTGATTTAGGTTTTGTGGGCGAGGTAAAAAAAATAAACTCGGAAATTTTAACCGATTTAATTAATGATGGCTTTACGCCCATTGTTGCTTCGGTGGGAATAGGAAGCGACGGGCAAAGTTATAATATAAACGCCGACTTGGTTGCAGCTGAAATTGCCTCAGCGTTAAATGCTGATAAGTTGATATTTTTAACTAATGTTGATGGCCTTTATGAAGATTTTACCGACAAAAGTTCATTGATTTCCAAATTATCATTGGAAGAATGCAATAAATTTCTTGAAAAAAGTAAGCTGGAAGAGGGGATGCTTCCAAAGATTAAATCGTGTGTTAATGCTTTAAAGGGTGGGGTTAAAAAAGCGCATATTTTAAACGGAACAATTCCACATTCGCTTCTTTTAGAAATATTTACCGATGAAGGAATCGGGACGATGCTAACCACCAGCCGATAGATATGGCAGGTGATTAGTGGGTAGTCAATAGTGGGGAGTGGGGAGTAAAAACAATCACTACCGACTCTCGCTTGCTCACCGATGGCGGGGCAGATAGCAGATGGCTGATGGAGTATGGAGTATATACTATAGTAAAACCAGCAATCTGGCCAACAAACTCCTGACTCCCGACTAAGAGACTCTCGACTAAATGGCTAGTTAGAATGGAGAAAGAGTATGGATTTTGAAGATTATGTAAAAAAAGATTCGCAATATCATATAGATACTTATACCCGACTCCCCGTTCTTTTAATAAAAGGGAAGGGTTGTACTTTGTGGGATATTAATGGCAAAAGTTACCTCGATTTTTTAAGTGGGATTGGCGTAACGAGTGTTGGGCATTGTCACCCAACGGTGGTTAATGCGGTTAAGTCTCAAATGGAACAGTTAGTTCATGTTTCCAATTTGTTTTATACCATTCCGCAGATTAAGTTAGCGGAAAAATTAGTTAGTATCTCATTTGGAGATAAATGTTTTTTTGCAAATAGTGGGGCTGAGGCAAACGAAGGAGCTGTAAAACTTGCTCGCAAATATTCTAAGACCTTTCGAGGTGAAGATAAGTATGAAATTATAACGGCTTATCGTTCTTTTCATGGTCGAACAATGAAGATGTTGGCAGCATCAGGCCAACCTGAAAAACAGAAACCTTTTGAGCCGATGCCCATTGGTTTTAAACATGTTCCGCTTAATGATTTTAAAGCTCTCAAGGGAGCAATAACGGATAAGACCGGGGCGGTAATGCTGGAACCCATACAAGGCGAAGGTGGCGTTTATCCATGCAATTTAAAATATCTTCAAGATGTACGGCGATTTTGCGATGAAAAAGGATTTCTTTTAATTTTAGATGAAGTTCAAACAGGAATTGGGCGAACGGGCCGAATGTTTGCATATGAGCATTTTGGTATCGAACCGGATATAATAAGTTTGGCTAAAGGGTTAGGTGGCGGTCTTCCAATTGGAGCTATTATTGCAAAAGATGAAGTAGCAAAGGCGTTTGAGCCGGGTGATCACGGTTCCACTTTTGGCGGGGGCCCTGTTGCGTGCACGGCAGCATTGGCGGCATTAAAAATTATTGAAGATGAAGAGTTAGTTGAAAACTCTGAAAAAATGGGTGAAATTATCCTGGAAAAATTACAGAAAATGTCTAAAAAAATTCCAATTAAAGAAATTAGAGGGAAAGGCTTAATGATTGGAATTGAATTGGAGCAAGAAATGGCAAAAGAAGTTGTTTCTAAGTGTTTAAATGATGGTTTGATTGTAAATAATATTGGCTCAAAGATTATTCGTCTCCTTCCTCCTCTTTGCATAACAAAAGATGAGGTCAATATGGCGATGAAAATATTAGAGAAAGCACTGACTAATTAAAATTTTATAAGGAGGATTTAGGTGATTTCCTTAAAAGGAAAGGACTTTTTAACTTTAGCAGATTTCGGGCAGGATGAAATCTATCAAATTTTAGCGAAGGCCTCTAAGTTAAAGCGGCTTCATCGCCTTGGTGAACCTACTCATTTGCTTAAGGGCAAATCAGTGGCTTTGATATTTGAAAAGCCATCTACCCGGACAAGGGTTTCTTTTGAGGCCGGTATTGCCCAGCTTGGAGCTCATCCTGTAGTTTTGCATGGTAAAGACTTACAGCTTGGCCGAGGAGAAACCATAGAAGATACAGGGCGTGTTCTTTCAAAATATGTGGATGCGATAGTTGTTCGAACATTTAAGCAAAGTGATTTAGAAAATTTAGCTAAAGCTGCAAGCGTGCCTGTTATCAATGGATTAACCGATGACTTTCATCCTTGCCAAGTCATCGCGGACTTTTTAACTATTTTAGAAAAAAAAGACAGGTTGGCTGGATTAAAGATGGCTTATGTTGGCGATGGGAATAATGTTTGTCACTCTCTTATGCTGGGAGCATCTCATATTGGGATGAATTTATCGGTTGCTACTCCTTTAGGTTATGAGCCGAAAGAGTATGTGATAAAGAAGGCCAAAAGTGTGCTGAGGAATATTAATCATAAGATAGATATAACAAACAATCCTAAAAAAGCAGTTTTAAGAGCTGATGTTGTTTATACGGATGTTTGGACAAGTATGGGCCAGGAAAGTGAATCTGAGGAGCGAAAGAAAACTTTTTTACCTTATCAAGTAAATAGTGTGCTTTTATCTTTAGCGAAACCTGATGCACTTATTATGCATTGTTTACCCGCTCATCGCGGAGAAGAGATAACTGGTGAGGTTATGGAAAGTCCAAATTGTGTTGTATTTGACCAGGCGGAAAACAGAATGCATGCTCAAAAAGCTCTCTTATCTCTTTTGATTGGAGATTAACAATGGAAAAGAAGAAAGCAAGGCAAGCTGATATAAAAAAACTTGTTAGAGAACAAAAGATAAAGACTCAAGAGGAAATAATGTTGGGACTAAAGAAAAAAGGTTTCAAAACGACCCAAGCTACAATTTCTCGAGATATATCTGATTTAGGTTTAGACAAAAACGAGAAAGGTTATTATGTTTTAGCGAAAGATATGTATTTGATTAGAATGATGAAAGAGTTTGTTAATAACATTGTCTCAGCCAACAACCTTGTTTTAATTAAATGTGCTGCTGGCTCGGCTCCTGGAGTTGCAGCGGCTTTAGATGAAATTGATTGGGAAGAAATTTTGGGAACGATTGCCGGCGATGATACCATTTTAATGGTTGTTTCGGATGATATGGTGGCAAAGTTGATTGAGAAAAGATTGATAAAGTTAAAAACGGGTTAATTGATTTTTATTTTATCGATTTGCTGAGAAGTTGTATTTATCGGCAAATGGACAGGGAGGGGTTTTAGTGTCTAAAAGAAAAGTAGTTTTAGCATATTCTGGAGGTCTTGATACATCTGTTGCTATAAAGTGGCTTCAAGAAAAATATGATTTGGAAGTTATCACTTTAGCTTTGGATGTGGGGCAACCGATAGATTTGGATGCTATCAAACAAAAAGCATTGATAATTGGAGCAAAAGAATCGCATGTAATTGAGGCAAAAAAAGAATTTGCTCAAGATTTTATTTTTCCGGCTCTTAAGGCAAATGCCATATATGAAGGGAAATATCCATTACCTACGGCTCTTGCACGTCCGCTTATTGCCAAACATTTGGTTGAAGTTGCCAAGAAAAGCGGGGCTGATTTGGTTGCACACGGTAGTACGGGAAAGGGCAATGACCAAGTACGGTTTGAAGTCTCAATTGCTTCGCTTGAGCCCTCAATTAAAGTTATAGCGCCGATTAGGGAATGGACTATGTCTAGGGATGAGTCTATGCGATATGCTGAAAAACATGGCATTCCGGTGTCGACAACTAAAAAAAGTCCGTATAGCGTTGATGAAAACCTTTGGGGCCGGAGTTGTGAGTGCGGTATTTTAGAAGACCCTGGAAAAGAACCGCCCGAGGATGCTTACAGCTGGACCAAAAGTCCGCTTGAAGCTCCCGATGAGCCTGAGTGTCTGGAGATAAGTTTTATAAAAGGGAGCCCAGTTGAACTAAATGGGAAGCAAATGAGTTTGGTAAGTTTGATAGAAGAATTAAACAAAACGGGCGGAAAACATGGAATTGGCCGCATAGATATGATAGAAAACAGGCTGGTAGGCATCAAATCGCGCGAAATTTACGAGTGTCCGGCGGCAACAATTTTAATTCAAGCGCATAAGGAATTAGAAGCTTTGACTTTAGAGAGGGATCTTTCTCATTTCAAAGAACTTCTTGGGTTAAAATATGCTGAATTAGTTTATTACGGGCAATGGTTTTCTCCCCTCAGGGAAGCGTTAGATTCTTTTTTTGAAAAAACGCAGGAGCCGGTTTCTGGTAAGATTCGAATGAAACTATACAAAGGTTCAAGCAATGTGGTTGGACGAGAGTCGAAAGAATCATTATACGATTTATCTTTAGCTACTTACGAAACCGCCGATTCTTTTTCTCATGAATCAGCTAAAGGATTTATAGAATTATTTGGATTGCCCTTGAAGGTTTGGGCAAAAAGGCAAAGAAAAAGCTGATGCCTGCCCGCCTCCCCGCCTGCCTACGCCTATGATGCCGTTTTAGGCATTGGCGGGCAGGTGGCGGGGCTGATGGCAGATAAAAGAGTAAATAGAAATTAAGTGGAGATTAAGTGGTAATTGGGGAGATTAAGTAGAAATTAAGTGGAGATTAAGTGGTAATTACAACAAATTACTATTAGTCTCAATTAATTTCAAAGTACCTGATGGCAGAGAGAGTATAGAGTAGAGTGAGTATGGAGTATTGAGTATGGAAAAAACCGACAACAAGATAAGTAGTTTTTCACTTTTATTTTTTAATTTATTGGTAGTTAACAATGTGAGGAGGCTTAATGAAACTTTGGGGTGGACGTTTTAAGAAAAATACAAATAAATTAGTAGAAGAGTTTACCTCTTCACTGTTCTTTGATTGTCGTTTATATAAGTACGACATCAAAGGAAGCATTGCGCATGTCAAAATGCTGAGCAAGTGTAAGATAATTCCCCCTGATGAAGCAGCTAAGATTGAAGATGGTTTAAATGAGATTTATCGCGAGATAGAAGCGAATAAATTTGTTTTCAATGCTGCCGATGAAGATATTCACATGGCAATTGAGCGTGCCTTAATAGATAAAATTGGACCGGTGGGGGGAAAGTTACATACTGCTCGAAGCCGTAATGACCAAGTATCTTTAGATACACGTTTTTATTTAAAAGACGAAATCAAGATTATCGAAGAATTAATTTTGGGCCTTCAACGTGAATTAATGAAATTGGCCAAAGACAACATAGGCATCATATCTCCGGGTTACACTCATCTTCAACACGCGCAGCCAATTCTTTTTTCGCATCATTTGATGGCTTACTTCTTTATGCTGGAAAGGGATTTCGAGCGTTTAAAAGACTGTTATAAGCGGACTGATGTAATGACGCTAGGAGCAGGGGCACTTGCCGGGACCACATTTCCAATAGACCGGGAATATGTTGCCAAACAACTCGGTTTCTCCCGCGTGAGCGAAAATAGCTTAGACAGCGTAGGCGATCGTGACTTTATAGTGGACTTTTTATCAGCAGCATCATTAATTATGGTTCATTTAAGTAAATTTTGTGAGGAACTGGTTATTTGGTCAAGCTCAGAATTTAACTTTATTGAAATAGATGATGCTTTTACTACCGGCAGCAGTATAATGCCTCAGAAAAAGAATCCGGATGTCGCGGAGTTAATTCGAGGCAAATGTGGCCGAGTTTTTGGTCATCTTGTGGGGCTGCTGACAACTCTAAAGGCACTTCCGATGGCTTACAATCGCGATTTGCAAGAGGATAAAGAGGGTTTATTTGATACAATTGATACTTTAAAACTTGCTTTGGAGACCTTTACAGGCATGCTTGGTTCAATAAAAGTAAAAAGTGAAAATATGGGGAAAGCAGCTAAAGAGGGATTTACTAATGCAACAGATGCTGCCGATTATTTAACAGCAAAAGGCATCCCTTTTCGCGAAGCTCATGAAATTGTTGGTAAAATGGTTGCGAGTTGTATTGAGAAAAATTGTCATCTCTCAGATTTAAGTTTAGACGATTTTAAGAAGTTTTCGACGTTGTATGATAAAGATATCTTTGAGATTATAGATATTAAAAACTCCGTAAACAGAAAAACCAGTTTTGGCGGAACCTCAGCAAAAAGCGTGAATAAGCAGATGTCAGTGGCAGAAAAGATTGTAGGTAAAGAGCAAGCTTGGCTTGCCTAAAGAGCCCTAATTGTCACTTCCTTCTTTTTGGCAGAATCTCAGGAGGTTGTTTTGGACAATCAAGATGTGGCCCATATTCTCGATGAAATTGGAGAAATGCTCGAGATTAAAGGAGAATCATCTTTTAAAGTAAGAGCTTATAATCGTGCTGCCTATGCAATTCGCGGGTTATCTGAAGATATCAACAATATTTACCATGAAGGCAAACTTCAAACAATTCCCGGTATTGGAAAGGGCATAGCCGAGAGAATTGCCGAATTGCTTGAAACCGGCAAGCTTACTTATTATGAAGAGCTGTGTGAACATGTTCCCCCCGGCCTTTTGCAATTGATAAGCATTCAAAGTGTCGGCCCCAAAAAAGCCAAACTATTCTACGATAAGCTTGGAATTACCACAATTGAAGAACTTCTTGAAGCCATAAATAAACACAAATTAAGGGATTTGGCCGGGATGGGCCCTAAGGCCGAAGAGAATATACGACTTGGAATACTTGAGCTTCAGCGCTTAAGGGAGCGAATACTTTTAAGTGAAGCTTATCCGTTGGCTGAAAACATAGTTCAACAACTTAAAGAACATAATTTTATTCTCGAAATAAGTACAGCTGGAAGTCTTAGGCGAATGAAAGAGACAATTGGCGATATTGATATTCTGGCCGCTAGCAATGAGTCTTCCAAAGCGATGGATGTATTTTGCAATCTTCCCAAAGTTACACATATTTTGGCCAAAGGGGAAACTAAAAGTAGTGTGGTAACACAAATTGGCTTACAGGTTGATTTAAGAGTTGTTTTACCTGAACAATTTGGTGCCGCTCTTCAATATTTTACCGGTTCAAAAGAGCATAATATTCATCTTAGAGATATTGCCAAGAAAAAAGGTCTTAAGGTAAACGAGTATGGTGTTTTTGAAGTTAAAACAGGTGAAAAAGTGGGAGGAGTTACCGAGAAGGAAGTCTATAATTTATTGGGCATGGAATGGATACATCCTACATTAAGAGAGAATAAAGGGGAAATTGAAGCAGCTCTTGCCGGTGTTCTTCCAAATATTGTTGAGCTTTCTAATATAAAAGGAGATATTCATGTTCATTCAAATTGGAGCGATGGATTTAACAAGATTAAAGAGATTGCCAATGATGCTAAAAAAAAGGGTTATCGATATATAGCAATAAGCGACCATGCCGAAAAACTAAAGGTAGCCGGGGGATTGACGGCTGATGATTATAGGCGTCAGTGGAAAGAAATAGAAAAAGTGAATCAAGAGATTGATGGCTTAAAAGTTTTACGTGGTGCCGAAGTAAATATCGATAATAACGGAAAAGTTGATTTTGACGATGGTTTTTTAAAAGAATTTGATATCGTAACGGCCTCCATTCACAGCGGATTTACTCAAAGCAACGAGCAACTAACCAAGCGTATTTTAAGTGCAATTTATAATGAGCATGTAAATATTATTGGGCATCCGACAGGCCGAATTTTAGGCAAAAGGCCGCCTTATCCCTTAGATTTAAAAGAAATATTTAAAGCGGCAGCGGAAACCGGAACTTTTCTTGAGCTCAACTCTTTTCCGGATAGACTTGATTTAAAAGATGATTATCTCCGGGAAGCAAAAGAGATGGGGGTAAAATTTGCGATAAATACGGATGCTCATAGTATAGGGCAGCTTCGTTACATGTTCTATGGAGTAGCGACGGCTCAACGCGGCTGGTTAGAAGCAGAAGACGTGATAAATACCTATCCTTTTGAAAAATTGATGAAGATGCTTAGGAATAAGGGGAATGGGTAAAGTTGAAAATTAGGATTAAGGATTAAGGATTAAGAAGAGATAACTCTTGGCGTCATTGCGAGCGACCTGCCCGTCAATGCCTGACGGCATAATAGGTGTGTAGGCAGGCGGGCCGAAGGGGAGCGCGGCAATCTCATAAAAGGGTAGTTAAAGTCAAAAAACAAGCGGTTGATGCCTGCCCGCCTCCGGCGGGGCAGGTGGCAAAATAAGGGTAAAGGAAAAGGGTAAGAAAGCTACCAGCCCCAGCCTTCAGGAAAAAAAAGAGTATAAAGTATATTAAAGCGAAGAATTTAAAAGAATTGTAAATTGTAAATTGGAAGATGGGGAATGGAAGCATTAAAAAGAGATTTTTACGAGAGAAACACAAAAGTAGTTGCTAAGGAGCTTTTGGGCAAGGTTTTGGTTCATCGATTGCCTGAAGGTGACATAACGGGAAGAATTGTTGAAACCGAGGCGTATTTTGGTAACGGTGACCCGGCTAGCCATGCTTCCAGGGGAAAGACTCCCAGGAACGCTATAATGTTTGGACCGTCTGGACATGCTTATGTCTATTTTAATTATGGTATGCATTATTTATTTAATATTGTAACTGAGAAAAAAGGGATTCCCGGAGCAGTACTAATTCGGGCTCTTGAACCAATTGAAGGTATCGATTTTATGTTGCAAAGGCGAAAGACAAAAAAATTAAGATGTCTCACAAATGGTCCCGCAAAACTTACACAAGCTCTTGGAATAGATATCTCACACAACGGGTTAGATTTAGTTAATGGGGAGATTTTTGTGTGTGATGATAAAAAAGCGGTATTCAAGGTAGCATCGGCTTCAAGAATTGGAATATCTGTTGGGAAAGACGAACTTTTAAGGTTTTACATCAAAGATAATCAATTTGTTTCTACAGCTAAATAATTTATTATTTTAAATTTACAATTATTTTTACAATTATTTAAAGTGTATAATAAACATTTATACATTTATTTAACGAAATTATATAAAAATTTAACGGAAAAAACTTATTTTTTTAGGAGGTCGATTTTTGTGAAAATTCAAAAGATATATGAACTTGCCATTAAAGAAGGGATGAAAGCTGATCCAAGGGATAAAGAAGAGTTAGATAAATTTTTAGAAAAGTCAAAAAAAGAATATGAAAACTTAAAAGATGACGAAAAAGAATTTTTTGATTTAGAGAAACTAACGAATCCGTACTCAGATACCCGTATTTTAGCAGGTGATCCAAACACAGACGTCAGCACTATTTTATGTGGGGTAGATATTGAAGTTGGTGAAGTATTGCTTGCAGATAGATTAAGAGAGAAAGGGAAGAATATTGATCTTTTACTTGCTCATCATCCGGAAGGCAAATCATTAGCAGGGTTGCCCGGGGTCATGAGGGTACAAGCTGATATTTGGCATCGGGAAGGTGTGCCGATAAACATAGGAGAATTTTTAATTGATGAAAGGATGAAAGAAGTTCAGCGATCGGTCATGCCGGTTAACCACAACAGGGCAGTTGATGCCGCAAAACTTCTTGGTATTCCTTTTATGAATGTTCATACGCCGGCAGATAATATGGTTACCTCATTTTTACAGAAAGGATTTGACGAGGTTCCTCCGTATACAGTAAAGGATGTAATAAGCTTTTTAAGAAAAATTCCTGAATATAATATGGCTGCAAAGACAGGGACAGGCCCAACAATTTTAGTAGGAGATGGAGACAAGAGAGCTGGAAGAGTAGTAGTGGACATGACAGGTGGAACTGAGGGCCCTGAAGAAGTTTTAGAAAAGTTAGCCAATGCTGGTGTTGGAACAATTGTAGGAATGCATATGGGCAGCAAACTTAGAAAAAAAGCGTTAAAGTATCACATCAACGTGGTTATTGCCGGACATATTGCCAGCGACAACCTCGGATTAAACTTATTGCTTGATAATCTCGAAAAAGAGGGTATTGAAATAATCGAGTGCTCAGGATTTACTAGAATCAGCCGTCTATAAACTGGCCTATGGGGTGTTCGTTGTTTTTTCATGCGGTGTTTCTTCTTCTTCCAGTGGTTCATCTTCGGATGGGCCAAGGCTAACCGTTATTGTGACAACGGCTTTCTCTTTTGCCAAACTGGCTGGTTCTGGGTTTTGTGCAACTACAGAACCAATTGGTACAGTGTTGCTGTATTCTGTTATTTTGTTCATTTCGAATTTTAACTCTTGGAGAGCACTAATTGCTTGCGTTTCAGTTAAGCCGATTACATTTGGCACTTCAATGCCTTGATGAAGTTTGCATTTTTTGGTTGGCTGTGTTCCCCTGACGAAAGTTCCCACCGTTAATTTTGGACAGAATTCTGTTGGCAAGAGTCCTGTTTCTGCGCAAATAGTTACTCTTACTAAGCCGGCTTTTGGAATTGGAAATGCTGTTCGAGGGGTGTCTTCCAGGGATTTTACCATAAATCGTGCCCAAATTTGTGTAGGGAATGAGCCGCCTGTAACACGAATACCATGTACGTTTCTCATTGGAATTTGTCCTTTTTGATATCCAACCCACACCGCTGTAGAAAGGTCAGGAGTATATCCGGCAAACCAAGCATCTCGATAATTTTGGGCAGTTCCGGTTTTTCCCGCAGCCGGACGGCCAATTTTTGCTCTGATGCCGGTTCCCCTTGTAATAACATCCTGAAGTATGCATGTGGCAAGATAAGCAGTTCCGGGTGCAATTGCTGCTTTACCTTGAATCTTGTTTTCTTTAATAAGGGTTCCTTCTGAGTCTAAAATTTTTAGTATAGCGATTGGTTCACAATGAACTCCCTCATTTGCAAGGGTTCCGTAAGCAGAAGCCATCTCAAGTGAGCAAACCCCTATCTTTAACCCACCAAGAGCGATGGCGGGATTAGCTTCGAGAGGGCTTGTTATGCCCATCTTCTTAGCTACTTTAACAACTTTTTCTGGTCCAACATCCATCATTAATCTCGCGTATACGCCGTTTACGGATTTTACTGTTCCTTGCCAGACTGTCATAGGTGGTCCACCACCACCCGAATAGTTTGTGACACGCCAGTCTTCTCCGGGTAATTTGATGGTAATTGGACCAGAATCATAGATTTTGTTTGGAGGAATTCCTTCCTCGATTGCCGTTGCAAGAACAAATGTTTTAAAAGCAGAACCTGCTTGTCTTTTCCCTTGAACTGCTAAATTAAATTTTTGAGTGTTAAAATCTTTTCCTCCCACCATGACTCGTATGTATCCCGTTTTGGGTTCAATTGCTACAAGAGAGGCATCCGGATCATCTTCTCTGTCAAGAGTTTTTGCTATTGCTTCTTCGGCGTAGGCCTGTTTTTGTAAATCTATTGTTGTATGAACTTGTAAACCACCTTTAAAGACGACATTTTCACCAAATTCTTCAATTAGCAACTGTTTAACATATTCAACAAAATATGGGGCGCGAATATTTTTCTCTTTTATAGGTTCAACTTCGACGGGAGTTTTTTTGGCGGCTTCAGCATCAGTTTTAGTAATAAAACCTAACTCCAGCATCTTGTTTATAACTACATCTCTTCGTGTCTTTGTTTTTTGGGGGTCTACGTAAGGTGAATAGTTATTTGGTGATTTGACTAATCCCGCAAGAAGCGCGCATTCGGATAGCGTCATTTCTTTGGCTTTTTTGTTGAAAAAAGTTTCCGATGTTGTTTCCACTCCATAACAACCTGAGCTAAAATAAATTGTATTTAAATATTTTTCTAAGATTTTATCTTTGCTGTATTTTTGCTCGACTTGATAGGCGAGAGCCATCTCTTTTATTTTTCTTTCAAAAGTTTTTTCAGTGGTTAGGAAGATATTTCTTACGTATTGTTGGGTAATGGTACTAGCTCCCTCAACTGGTTTACCACCAGCTTTTATGTCAGCCAGAAGGGCTCCGATTATTCTTCGAGGGTCTAGTCCGCTATGTTGATAAAATCTTTCATCTTCTATTGCTATTATCGCGTTTTTCATGTCTTCAGGGATTTCTGAAAGCGGAACAATTACCCTGTTTTGTTCCGCATGGAAGGTTGCAATAAGCGCTCCATTAGAATCATAAATTTTTGAAGTTTGTGCTGATGCTCCTTGTGCTTGTTCTTCAAGGCGCGGAAGATCTTTGTTTAATCCTATCAAAAACCCAATTCCTATTGAAGAAAAGGCAAATGTTGCAATAATTATTAGGGCTAAAAAGACTTTCAGCAGGCGTTCCGCTTTCTTTTTTTTAATTTTTCGAAATTTTCTTGCGTAAGACATATAACCTCTTTTTAAATTATGTTAATTTTAAGTATGATACAAAAATGAAATAAGAGAAATTATAACATATTTTATTAAATTATTTTCCCAATTGAAGTGGTTCTTTGTTGGACAGTCTAAAGAAAACTGTGGTAAGATTTTGGCACTTAAATTAAAAAAGGTGTATTGATTATGATTAATTTTAAAGAACAACTAGATACATTAATTAGAGGCACGGAAGAAATTTTACCTCTTGATGAGTTTAAAAACAAACTCAAACGATCCATTAAAGAAAATAAGCCGCTGATAATTAAATATGGGGTGGATCCTACTTCGCCTGACCTTCATATTGGCCACGCTATTCCTTTAAGAAAATTAAGGCAATTTCAGGACTTTGGGCATAAAGTGATTTTACTAATAGGTGATTTTACAGCACGAATTGGTGACCCATCTCAAAAGTCTGCTACAAGGCCGCAGCTTTCCGGGGAAGAAATTGTTTTAAATGCTAAGACATATACTAAGCAAGCGTTCAACATTTTAGATGAAAAATCGACAATTGTTGATTATAACAGCCGATGGTTTGGAAAGATGAGTTTTGAAGAAATACTTAAATTAACTGCAAATTTTACGGTTGCAAGACTTTTGGAAAGAGATGATTTTTACAAACGGTATCAAGAAAATATACCCATCGGGTTACATGAATTTTTGTACCCGGTGATGCAGGGCTATGATTCGGTTATGCTTGAATCTGATGTGGAATTGGGAGGGACTGACCAAAAATTCAATATGTTAGCTGGAAGAAATCTTCAAAAAATTTACGACCAGGAACCCCAGGTTGTTTTTACCTTGCCGATTTTAGAAGGGATTGACGGAGTTCAAAAAATGAGCAAAAGTCTTGGCAATCATGTTGGCATAACTGATGAGCCAAAAGAAATGTTCGGGAAGATTATGTCAATTCCTGATGAGCTTATGATTAAATATTTTAAATTAACCACTACTTTGTCAGAAAAAGAGATAAAAAAAATAGGAAAAGGTCTTAAAGATGAGTCTTTGCATCCGGCAAAAATTAAGCGACGGCTTGCTCGTGAAATTGTTTCTCAATGCTATGATCAAAAAATAGCACAAGCTGCTGAGAAAGAATTTGATACTGTTTTTAAAGAAAAATCTTTGCCCTCCAATATCCCTGAGGTTAAATTGGCCCCCCAATTATTTAAGGATGGCCGTATATGGATTGTACAGCTTATTAAAGAAGCTGGTTTTGTGAAAACCAACGGAGAGGCTAAAAGACTTATAGAACAGGGTGGGGTAAAATTAAATAATGAGGTTATAGAGGCAGCGGATGTTGATTTAAAGATAAACAACGGAGATATTTTGCAGATTGGGAAAAGAAGATTCGCAAAGTTCATACGGACTTAACTAAAGGGGAAGATTTAAAATGAGCTCACGCTGTGAAAATTGCAGGTGGTATGTGGAGGCTATTGGGAGTTGCGTTCTTGGCAGGAAAGAGGAGAAATGTGATTCTCCCAAGGCAAGACGCGGAGACGATGGTTTGGCTGTGAGATTGTTAGATGTTTATAAAGAAGGCCGTATAGAATATGAAACGTTACGTAAAGAGAACAAAAATTTTAAAGAAAAAGAAAAATGAGAGGCGTTGACCATAGATGGCTCAAGAGTTGTTATCAAAGATATATAATCCGAAAGCTGTTGAGAATAAATGGTATAGTTTTTGGCTGGAAAAAGGATATTTTAAAGCAACTATAGATAAGGGGAAAGAGCCATTTGCTATAGTAATTCCTCCTCCCAATGTTACCGGTTCTCTTCATATAGGCCATGCTTTAAACAATACATTGCAAGATGCGTTAGTTCGCAAAAAGAGGATGGAGGGTTTGTCCGTTCTCTGGCTTCCCGGAACCGATCATGCGGGAATTGCAACTCAAAACGTGGTTGAAAAACAGTTGGCCAAAGAAGGTTTAAAAAAAGAGGATCTTGGCCGCGAAAAATTTATAGAACAAGTATGGCAATGGAAAGAAAAGTATGGCAGCACCATCATAAACCAATTAAAGCGGATTGGTTGTTCGTGCGATTGGGGAAGAGAACGCTTTACTATGGATGAAGGTTACTCGGATGCTGTAAAAACAGTTTTTGTAAAGCTTTATAAAGAAGGTTTAATTTATAAAGGACACAGGGTTATTAATTGGTGCCCACGTTGTTTAACAGCTCTTTCTGATATTGAAGTAGAGCATGAAGATATTGAAGGCCATTTATGGTATATCAAATATCCATTCAAAGATTCCAATGAATATTTAACGGTTGCTACAACTCGACCTGAAACCATGTTGGGTGATGTTGCAGTTGCCGTGCATCCAGAAGATCCTCGTTATAAACAGTATATTGGAAAGATATTAATACTGCCCGGTGTTGGCCGCGAGATTCCTGTAATTGTCGACGAAGCAGTTGATCCGAATTTTGGCACGGGAGCCGTTAAAATTACACCGGCGCACGACCCCAACGATTTTGAATTGGGTCTTCGTCATAAATTGGAGCAAATAAACATATTTACCCCAGATGCAAAAATAAACGAGAATGGCGAGAATTATTTAGGTATGGATAGATATGGCTGCCGTGAAGCAATAGTTATGGATTTAGAAAGAGCCTATTTGCTCGAGAAAGTTGAACCTCATTTTCATGCTGTTGGTCATTGTTATCGGTGTCATACTGTAGTTGAGCCATACTTATCCGAACAGTGGTTTGTCGAGATGAAATCGTTAGCTAAACCCGCGATTAAAGCTGTAGAAGATGATAGGATTAATTTTGTTCCCAAGCGTTGGGAGAAAGTTTATTTTAATTGGATGAATAACCTTCAGGACTGGTGCATCTCTCGTCAAATTTGGTGGGGGCATCAAATTCCGGCTTGGTATTGTGAGTGTGGTGAAATTAATGTTTCAATTGAAAAACTCACGAAATGCAGCAAGTGTGGTAGTAATAATTTAAAGCAAGAAACGGATGTATTAGACACTTGGTTTAGTTCGGCCCTTTGGCCTTTTGCTACTCTTGGATGGCCCGAAGAAACCGATGACCTTAAATATTTTTATCCAACTTCTGTTTTAAGTACCGCGAGAGATATTATTTATTTATGGGTTGCAAGAATGAACATGATGGGTCTCAAATTTATGAAAGATGTACCCTATCGCACGGTTATCATTCATCCGACAGTTTTAACAATTGGAGGGAAAAGGATGAGCAAATCGTTGGGTACAGGAATTGACCCTTTGGAATTAATTGAAAAATATGGAACTGACGCAACGAGGTTTGGTTTAATGTTTCAGGCTCAAGCACAAGATATGCGTTTTTCAGAAGAAAAAATTGAAATGAGCCGCAACTTTGCCAATAAAATATGGAATGCTTCCAGATTTATTCTCATGAATCTCGACGGATACTCCAAAGAAGCTGATTTACAATACGAATTTGTTGATAAATGGATACTTTCCCGATTTACCAAATTATTAAAGAATGTAAATGCAGATTTTGAAACTTTTAACCTTAGTTTTGCTTGTAAACAAATTTACGATTTCTTTTGGGGTGAATTTTGTGATTGGTATCTTGAACTTTGCAAGGGGAGACTTTACCAAAAAGATGCAGAAGGAGATGGCGAGAAAGGAACAAGCAGACAAACAGCTCAACATGTGCTTTGTTTCGTAATGGACAACGTTTTAAAGCTGTTGCATCCTTTTATGCCATTTATCACTGAAGAAATTTGGCAAAAATTTTCTTTTGACGGAGAAAGCATAATGGTTGCGTCGTGGCCCGAAGAAAACAAATCTTTTATTGATGATAAGTTAGAGGATGATTTTGCGCTTATTAAGGCCATAGTGGTGGAAATTAGATCAATTAGGTCGATGTTTTCGCTTCCTTTCTCAAAACGTATTGACGTTATTATCAAAGGAACAAATGAAACTCAAAACTCTATCTTAAGAAACAATTTTAATTATATTTCTGAGTTAGCGAATATCTCGAATTTTTCAATTGGTCAAGATATAAAGAGACCGCCAAAATCTGCATCTGCTATCACGCATGGTTTTGAAATTTTTGTTCCCCTGGCCGGTTTAATTGATGTAAAAAAGGAAGAGGAAAGACTTTCAAAAAAACTGGATAAGATTGAGGAAGATTTAATAAAGATACAGAAAAAATTGTCAAGAGACGAGTTTTTAACAAAAGCGCCGGTTGAAGTGGTTAAAAAAGAGAAAGCTAAAGAAGCTGAACTTATTGACGAAAAAAATAAAATAAAAGCCCAATTAGAACAGATTATGCGGTAGTTTGAATGCAAATGAATTTTACCGAAGCGAACGATTATATAAATTCGTTAGGGCGCAATGAAATCAATCCTGGCTTAAAAAGAATTGAGGCGCTTTGCGGGGAAATCGAGAATCCGCAAAACAATTTTTCTGTAATACAAATTACCGGGACAAACGGAAAAACTTCCACGGCGCGCATTACAGCATCCTTGCTTAACGCGCACGGAATAAGAACGGGTACTTATACTTCTCCTCATCTAAGTTCTATAACTGAGAGATTTGAAATAGACGGAGAGCAGATTTCAAAAAAAGATTTTTCTGATGCTCTAACTTTAATTATGCCTGGTATAAACAAAGTCAATGAAAGATTTTCTCCCGATAAGCTAAGTTATTTTGAAGTTGTAACCGCTCTTGCTCTTATTATTTTTAAGAAAAAAAATGTTAAATGTGCTGTATTGGAAGTAGGTATGGGTGGCCGGTGGGATGCCACGAGCATTTCCAACCCAAAGGTTTCGGTTATAACTAACGTGGAATTAGACCATACAGACAGACTGGGAGACACAGTTTCCCAAATTGCCTGGGAAAAGGCACATATAATTAAAAGTGGTTCAACCGCCATTGTTGGTGAATTATCCGTTGAATCTCTAAAAATAGTTAAAAAGCGTTGCGTGAGCGAGGGAGTTGACCTGAAAGTTTTTAACAAAGACTTCTTTTTAATCAATGAAAATATGAATAAGTTTTCAATAAACGGAATTTATGGACACTACAATAATCTTAGTTTAAATTTACTTGGAAGAAATCAACTTAAAAACGCTTGCTTAGCGGTAGTTGCGTCAGAAGCTTTTTTGAAGGGGCCTCTCTCTACCGAAAGAACAAGAGAAGGGTTGGACAAAGTTAAATGTCCGGGAAGATTAGAAGTTATATCTCAAAAACCTTTAATCCTTTTAGATGGAGCCCATAATCCCGCTGGAGCTAAAGAGTTAGCGTATGCTTTGAAAAATAATTTTGTTTATGACAAGCTTATTATTGTAATTGCGATACTCAAAGACAAAGATGTAAAAGGGATAATCGATGAGCTTATTCCCATTACTTCTTTTGCTGTTCTTACGGAGAACAAAAATGAGAGATGTGCCCCTTGTGATTTTTTAAGAGATTATATTGGGGATATTGGATATGATTGTGTGAAAAATATTCCCGATTCTTTGCAGATTGCATTGAAAAAAGCGGGGGCTTCAGATTTAATTTGCGTAACGGGTTCTTTGTCGACAATTGCTGAAGCGAGAGAGTTTCTTTTGAGAAAATGTAGGAGAAATTTTGAAGGTAAAAAGGGCAAACTATCGAAACATAATTAATGTTGGTAAAATTGTGTTTGTCACTTTTAAAATGTAAATTCTTTTTGTTCTTTAAAAGAAAGGGTTGAGCAAGTTGGATTTTATTTCATCTATATTAAATTTTTTTAATTCCCCCTTTTTTAGAATGTTGGTTAGACTTCTTGGTTTCTTTGTTTTTATTCTATGGATAAGTTTAATTTGTTGGACTTATCGTGATGCTGAAAAAAGGGGGACTACTGGGATATATTGGGCGGCCGTGGTTTTGTTTTTTAACATATTCGGGTTGATAGTATATTTAATTTTGAGGCCTCCGGAGTATTTGGCTGACGTTCAAGAAAGAGAGCTTGAAATTTTAGCCAAAGAGGAAACTCTTAATTCAGAACTAACTTGTTATGGATGCCATCAGCCAATTGAACCCGATTTTCTCATATGTCCATATTGTATGAAAAGATTAAAAAAAAGTTGTCCCGCTTGCAACCATCCTCTGGACTTAAATTGGAAGGTCTGTCCTTATTGTAAGACTTCTCTTTAACATAAAATAAAAAAAATCTTGATAGGGAATTAATGCTATTGTAAAATCACTTGTAACTTAGAGTTACATTCTAAGAAAGGTTGATGATTTTGGAAAAAACATTTTTAATGATTAAGCCAGATGGTGTAAGACGAAGACTTGTAGGCGAAATAATAAAGCGCATAGAAGACAGAGGGCTTAATTTAGAATCTATGAAGCTGATAACGTTAAAAAAGGAAACAGCCGAAGAAAATTATGTTCAACACAAAGGGAAGCCATTCTTTAATGGTTTGATAGATTATGTTACATCCGGTCCAGTTGTAATTATGGTTGCAAGCGGTGAAAATGCTGTTTCTGTTATG
This sequence comes from Candidatus Oleimmundimicrobium sp., assembly GCF_030651595.1. Taxonomy (NCBI): domain Bacteria; kingdom Bacillati; phylum Actinomycetota; class Candidatus Aquicultoria; order Candidatus Subteraquimicrobiales; family Candidatus Oleimmundimicrobiaceae; genus Candidatus Oleimmundimicrobium; species Candidatus Oleimmundimicrobium sp. The sequence goes on from NZ_JAUSCH010000065.1 coordinate 20,735, forward strand.
AGAAAGATGATGGGGGCAACCAATCCTCTTGATGCTGACCCGGGGACCATCCGTGGAGATTTTGCTTTGGATATTTCAGAAAACATTATCCATGGTTCTGATTCAGTAGAAAGCGCAGATAGAGAAATTTCACTTTTTTTCAAGTAGAAAAACTATTAATGGAGGAAGCTGCTCTGGCACAAAACATTTTTGGTCAGCTTAAGATCCTTAAAAAAGGATTAATATTTCCACCTAAACATGAACTTCCAAAAAAAGTGCTTGGGAAAAAGCCAATTGAGGATGCTTCGCTGGCAGCGGAAGTTGTTATCCCCTTGTCCCAACATATAGGAGCGCCTTGTAATCCTTTAGTGAAAGCAGAAGAGAGGGTTTTGGTCGGCCAAAAAATTGGCAACTCCGATTCATATGTTTCAGCTTCTGTGCACTCAAGTGTTTCAGGTGAAGTAGTGGTTGTTGAGCCAAGGTTAAATCACACGGGGAACAAGGTTCTAAGCGTAGTTATAGCTCCCGACGGTAAACAAGAGACACTTTCCTTTCAAGGTCTCTCCGATGAGGAAATCACGAACCCGGATAAAGTCCGAACAGCTATTCGAGAAGCCGGCTTAGCAGGTTTGGGTGGAGCGGCTTTCCCAACTCACGTAAAATTAACACCTCCGAAAGATAAGCCCATAAGCGATGTCATAATTAATGGTTGTGAGTGTGAGCCATATATTGCCGGTGACCACCGAAATATGCTTGAAAATGCCGAAGCTATAATAGACGGGTTGAAAATTATTCTTAAAACGCTTGGGGCAAAAAAAGGCTACATTGCAATTGAAACAAATAAGATTGATGCCATTCATCACATAAGTGATTTGGTTTCCTCTGAAGAAAATATAAAAGTAGTTCCCTTAATTGCAAAATATCCTCAAGGGGCTGAAAAACAGCTTATACAAGTTCTTTTACACAAAGAAGTTCCAAGTGGGTGTATTCCCAGCGAAGTGGGGGCCTTAGTTCAAAATGTTGGAACGGTGATAGCCATATCGGAAGCTGTAAGGAAGGGTAAACCTCTTACCGAGCGCATTCTTTCTGTTGCGGGCCCGGGAATAAATGAACCAAAAAATCTTAGAGTTAAAATAGGAACTCCGGTGAGTCATTTAATTGAAGAATGTGGAGGTTTTAAAGGGGATCCCGGAAAAATTGTTTTTGGTGGTCCAATGACAGGTTTTGCTCTTTTTGATTTGGATGTTCCAGTTATCAAAGGAACATCAGGTATAGTTGTTTTGCCAAAAGAGATGGTACATTTATCCGATTCCAGGGCATGTATAAGATGTGGAAGCTGTATTCAGATTTGTCCTGTTTCTATAATGCCAAACTATATTGGCCAATATGCAGAGGTGGAAATGATAGATCAAGCTGAAGAAGCAGATGTAATGGACTGCATAGAATGTGGACTTTGTAGTTATGTTTGCCCGGCCCATAGACCACTCATTCAGCTCATAAGGCACGCAAAAGCTAAAATTGTGAGCAATCGAAAGAAGGGTGGCAATTAAATGAGTTTAAAACCAATCGTTTCTGTTCCTCCGCACATAAAAAGCGAGAAAACTATCGGAAAACTGATGGGATGGACAATTTCAGCCCTTTTACCCATAGTAATTTTGGATATTTATTTGTTTGGCGGCTATGCTTTTCGAACAATATGCTTGTCAATAATTGCTACCGTTATAACAGAAATTATAGTTCTAAAATATAGACATATGCCTATTACGGTAATAGACGGAAGCGCCATATTAACCGGTTTGGTTTTGGCGCTTACTTTACCGCCAAAAGTACCGTATTGGATTCCGCTTGTAGGTGGTTTTCTAGCCATATTTTTTGGAAAGCAACTCTTTGGAGGTCTTGGTTATAATATATTTAATCCTGCTCTTGTGGGAAGAGCCATGCTTTTTGTCTCGTGGCCGGAAATAATGGCCAATAGCTGGTTTGCTTCATTAAAAGAACTGGATGCAATTACAACGGCCACTCCTCTTGCGGCTTTAAGCCAAGTAAGAGCGGGAACGCTTGTGGCTGACCTCTCGGTTGTTTATAAGCCGTTATTCTTCTTAAATCGCGGGGGATGTTTGGGAGAAGTTTCTGCTTTACTGATTATTTTAGGTGGTGTGATTCTCATTGCAAAGAAGGTTATAGACTGGCGTATCCCGGTTAGTTTTATTGGCACGGTTATGTTTATAAGCTTTATCGCAAAAACAAACATTTTGCTGAATGTTTTAGGAGGAGGACTTCTTCTTGGAGCGTTCTTTTTGTTAACGGACCCTGTAACTTCTCCGGTTACAAGAAAAGGAAGAGTTGTTTATGGTATTGGTTGCGGGTTGGTTATTATGCTCATAAGGCTTTATTCAGGCTATTCCGAAGGAATTATGTTTGCAATTTTATTTATGAACGCTTTTGTCTCTTTAATTGACAAATTTACTCGACCAAGGAAATACGGGTTGGTGAAAACCAAGTGAAAAAAATTCTCTATTTTTTAAGATTATCTTTAACGCTTATGTTGGTTTGCGGTATTGCCGCAGGTGCTTTGGCCGCCACTTATTCCATTACACAACCAATAGTAACAGAACGAGAAGATAGGGAAATGAGAGAAAAGTACAAGGATTTGTTGAAACTTTTTAAGGTTGAGGGTGCTGGGCTTGAGGAAAATATTGAAGCATTGGAAAAAGGTAAAGAATCCATAGAGGGTTTGGAAGCTGTTTTTAATGTAAGTAAGGATGGTAAAAAAATTGGTGTTGCTGTTATGACGGGGTCCAGTGGGTATGGAGGGCTGGTTAAGGCTGCCATTGCCATTAATAACGATGGAACTATAGCGGGCATTAAGATTTTGGATGTCTCCGGTGAAACGAAGGGTGTTGGCTCCAGGGTTGTCGAAGAGCCGGAATTTATTGAGCAGTTTGCAGGGAAAACTGTAAATGATACTTTAAAGATAGGTAGCGATGTAGATGCAATTTCCGGAGCTTCAATAACTTCAAGAGCTGTAACTCAAGATGTGAGAGATGCAGCTAAAGTTTTTAAGGAATTTGCGGGGAGCGATAAATGAAACGAAGCGTATGGCGGGATTTTACCATTGGAATAATTGAGGAAAATCCCTTATTTAGTTTAGTTATTGGTCTTTGTGCTGCTTTAGCGGTCTCAAGCAAGGTCGAAAATGCTATCTTTATGGGAGTAGCTGCGAGCTTTGTTCTGGTTTCTTCAAATATTTTAATTTCGGTAATTCGCAAAATAGTTCCAAGTCAAATAAGAATTCCTGTATTTATTGTTGTAATTGCTTCATTTGTGACCATTGTCGACTTGAGTATGAAGGCATTTTTCCCGGCTGGTTACGAAGCTTTAGGTGTATGGGTTCCTTTAATCGTTGTTAACTGTATAATACTTGGCCGCGCGGAAGCTTTTGCCTCTAAAAATGGGATTATCCGCTCTATAGCAGATGGATTAGGCAAAGGGTTTGGTTATACATTAGCTCTTCTTATAATAGCTGTTATTCGTGAGCTTGGAGGAACGGGGCAGATAGTTGCTTTTGAAAACACCATTGTTTCGTTAAAAGGATTTCAGCCACCTCAGATATTGCAAAGTTTCCCCGGTGCTTTCTTTACGTTTGGGATACTGATGGGTTTATTGCGAAAGATTCAAGGGAAGGGAGAATAGATGGAACGATTGTTCTTAATATTTTTAGCCGCGTTTTTAATAAATAATATTTTACTTATCAGATTCATTGGATTATGTCCTTTCTTTGGAGTCTCCAGCAGATTTGAGACTTCTATTGGAATGAGCATGGCGGTAATTTTTGTTATGACGTTATCTTCTATGGTTTGTTGGGGAGTTTGGAATTTCTTGCTCAATCCTTTAGGGGTTGGAGATTTTTTGTATATTCCTGCGTTCATTCTTGTTATAGCTTCGCTTGTTCAGTTTGTTGAAATGGTGATAAGAAAAGTAAGCCCGGCCTTATTTAAGGCGATGGGTATATATTTGCCCCTTATTACAACGAATTGTGCAGTTTTAGCTGCTGCAACAGAGAGCGTTAAGCCGGGTTTTTGGAAGCTTAGTTTGGAATATAATTATAGTTTAGGAGAAGCTCTGGTTTATACAATTGGTATCGCTTTAGGGTTTTCAATGGTAATTATAATGTTTGCGGCCATGAGGGAAAGGATTGAGATTGCCCCGATACCACGTTCATTTAAGGGTTTCCCAATAGCGTTTATAGCAGCCGGTCTTTCTTCTTTAGCTTTTTTGGGATTTAAAGGATTATTTGGCATATAAGATAGTTACTTAGAGACCTGGAGACATGGTGATTTAGAGTATTGCAAAGAATTTATAATTGGCAGGAATTTTTGAAGGGTGAAAGATTGAAAAATGGATACTAGTATAATAATTAAAGCAGCTTTAGTGCTTGGTGGCGCGGGACTTGTTCTGGGGGCTATTTTAGCTATCGCTTCGCAGATTTTTCACGTTGAAGTAGACCCAAAAATCGAACATATTAGAGAAGTTCTTCCCGGAGCTAATTGCGGGGCTTGTGGGTATCCCGGTTGCGACGGTCTTGCCGAAGCTATTGCTAAAGGTGAAGCTTCTCCTTTAGCCTGTGTGGCAGGAGGGGCAGAAGTAGCAAATCAGATTGCAACTGTATTGGGAATTGAAGTAAAAGAAGAAAAAATTTCAAAGAAGGCTATTGTTCGTTGCGGTGGGGGGAAGAACGAAGTTGTTCATCGCTATATTTATGACGGTAAGCTTGATTGTCAAATGGCCCAACAAATAGCTAACGGCCCCTCTCTTTGTGTATATGGTTGTTTGGGATTTGGAAGTTGCATGGCAGCTTGCTCTTTTGGGGCTATTACTATGGGTGAAAATGGATTACCTTATATCAATTGGGAAAAGTGCCGGGGTTGTGGAGCTTGCGTAGAGGCTTGTCCGAGAAAAATTATTGCTTTGGTTCCTGAAAATCAAGAAGTTCATGTTTTTTGTCGCTCGCACGATAAGGGTAAAATAGTTCGCTCAATATGTAAAAAAGGATGTATTGGTTGCAAGGCATGCGAAAAGGTTTGTGAATCTGATGCCGTTCATGTGGTTGATAATCTTGCGGTTATTGATTATGAAAAATGTATTAATTGTCAGAAGTGTGTAGAGAAATGTCCGACAGGTTGCATTGCAACTCTTTTAGAAGCTCATGCTTTGTCCTGATAAAAAAGAAATTTCTGTTAAAAATACTTAATTTCATAGTTTGAACTGTGGTTTTTTTTATTGTTAATTTTCAACCGGGAATGATAAACTTTATTCTTAGGTAATGACCAAAAATTGTTGAATTAAACTTTTGAGGTAATCATGTTAACTCGCTACGATAAAATCTTCATTTGTATCCTACTTTTCTTGGCTCTTTTTGCTTTTGTTGGAGGGTTTAGCGTATTTGGTTCAGGCAAAAAAGGTGAAGAAGTTGTAATTCTTGTAAGCGGACATGAAGTTGAACGATGTTCGATTAATTTAGAAAATCCAAAAAAAATAAAGGTAAAAGGGCTTATAGGTGAAAGTTTAATTGAAGTTGCGGAGGGCAAGGTAAGAATGGTTTGCTCCCCTTGTCCCAATCATAATTGTATGGCGCGGGGATGGATTAACAGATCGGGTGATGTTATAATTTGCGTCCCCAATGAAGTTATAATTAAGATTATTGGAGATAATGCTGAAAATAAAATTGATGCATGTAGTTGGTGATTAGATTGGCAGATTCTTCTTATAATGTTAAAAAAATGATAATTTTGGCACTTTTTCTTGCGATAGGAATAGCCCTTTACGTTATTGAATTTCTTTATTTGCCGATGTTTTCAGTCCCTGGTGTTAAATTAGGTTTGGCAAATATCGTGACCTTAATTTTAGTGGTTTTTTTCTCTTGGAAAGACTGTATTTTTAATGCGATAGCTCGCACTTTAATTGGTTCAATAATAACGGGGGTTTTTTTGACTCCTGCCTTTATTTTTAGTCTTGGAGGCGCCCTTGTAAGCACAGTCGTTATGCTTATTACTTATAAAATGTTTTATGGCAAATTTAGCTTAGTTGGCGTAAGCGTTGCCGGAGCCACTTCTCACAACATAACTCAATTAATTTTAGCCGTAACATTATTTATCAAGCACTGGGGAGTAATTTTACAGGTTCCCGTTCTTATTTTGGCCGCGGTTATAACAGGGACGCTGAACGGGATAATTGCTAACCTTTTTGTAAAAAAAGCTGTTTCTATTCCTGAATTTTCAAAAACTCGAGTTGCCACTATTAATTTACGAGGAACCGATGGAAATATCTAACTATCACTTAACTATGAAAAAACTACCGCTTGATATAAGGCCTCGCGAAAGGCTTTTTCGTTATGGGGCGAGTGGTCTTTCTGATTCTGAATTATTGGCAATTCTTCTTGGAACAGGAACTAAGCGAGAAACGGCTTTACAGCTTGGCCAGCGTATTTTAAGTAAATTTAAAAATTTGAGAAATTTGGTATCTACAAGTCCTGAGGAGCTGGCTGAAATTAATGGCATAGGAAAGGCCAAGTCATCTCAGATTGTGGCGGCAGTTGAACTTGGAAGAAGAATGAATACTATCTCCAATGAGAAAGGGAATTTTATAACAAATCCCAAAGATGTGGTCGATTTATTTATGGCGGAAATGAGATATCTTGATAGAGAATGTTTTAAAGCAGCACTTTTAAATACCAAGAACAAGGTCTTAAAAATAGTGGAAGTTTCCACCGGGAATTTAAATTCCTCCATTGTTCACCCGCGAGAAGTATATAAATTTGCGATAAAGTGCAGTGCTGCTTCGGTAATAGTTGTCCATAATCATCCAAGTGGGGACTCTTCGCCAAGCAAAGAGGACGTTGTTACTACTCAACGGCTAAGCGAAGCAGGGAAGCTTTTGGGGATAGAATTGTTGGATCATGTCATAATAGGCGATGGAGAGTATACTAGCCTTAAAGAAAAGAACTTAGTTTAAGCAAATGGGTTGAAATTAAACAATAAAAGCAGTAAATTACCTTTTTGTTTATTGTTTTGCTAATATTTGTTAGTATTTATAAGTCTATTTAATTTTAAATTTTTAGGAAGGATGATTATGTGTTAGATTTTTTGATAGCTCCTTTTAGTAAAGATATGGCAGTAGATTTAGGAACAGCAACTACACTTGTCCATGTAAAAGGCAAGGGTATTGTATTAATGGAACCATCGGTAGTTTCAATTGAAAAACAAACAGGGAAAATTCTTGCTGTTGGCGCTGAAGCAAAAAGGATGTTGGGTAGAACGCCTGGGAATATTGTGGCTATCCGTCCAATGAAAGATGGCGTAATTGCTGATTTTGATGTAACTGAAAGTATGATTCGTTACTTTATACAAAAAGTTCATAAAAGAAAATTTGCTATTAAACCGCGAATTGTTGTCTGTGTGCCATCCGGAGTAACGGAGGTTGAGAAAAGGGCGGTTTTTGAAGCAACTATTCAAGCTGGGGCAAGGGCCGCGTATTTAATTGAGGAACCGATGGCTGCGGCAATTGGCGCGGGACTTCCAATTCATGAGCCAACCGGCAATATGGTATGCGATATTGGAGGAGGAACCACTGAAGTTGCGGTAATATCGCTTGGCGGTATTGTCTGCAGTGAATCAATTAGAGTTGGCGGAGACGAATTTGACGAGGCCATTATCAACCACGTGAAGAAAGAATATAATGTGATGATTGGCGAGAGAACGGCCGAAGAGATAAAGATTGAAATAGGCTCGGCTTATCCTCTTGAAGAAGAGGAAGATGTGGAAGTTCGTGGCAGGGATCTTTTAACCGGTTTGCCCAAAAATTTAACACTTTCTTCAGAAGAAATAAGAATTGCCATCAATGAGCCTCTTAATGCTGTCATTGGGGCAATAAGAGCCACTTTGGAAAGAACGCCTCCCGAGCTTTCAAGTGATGTTATGGATAGAGGATTAGTTCTTGCCGGTGGAGGCTCTCTTTTAAAGGGATTAGATGAAAGATTGAGACAAGAAACAGGAATGCCTGTTTATCTTGCAGATGACCCTATGACCTGTGTAGTAATAGGTTCAGGAAAAGCGCTGGAAGAAATAAGCGTACTTAAAAAAATACTCATTGGTGTGCAACGTTAGCTGCCGTGAATGTATTAAAAAATTGAGAGGTGTTAAATTTTGCGTCTTCGGAGGGGTGGTTTAAATAAGCTCACCCTTATTATTTTAATATTTGCAAGTATTCTGATTTTAACTTTTTACTTTAGAGAAACTAATGAAGGAATATTGCATAAAACTCAGGTTTTTGCCACAAACTCTTTAGCATCTATCCAATCGGGTATTTCAAAAACAGTCTCTCCTTTTCATAATACGTGGAAACATGTAACTAATATTGGGCACCTTAGCTCGGAAAATGAAAGACTAAAAGATGAGGTAGTAAATTTAAAGCAACAAATTATTACCATGCAAGCTATGGAAAAAGAGAATGAGCGTTTACGTAAATTAGTTGGTTTTAAAGAAAAGACGCATTACTCTACTTTGCTTGCAAGGGTTATTGGGAGATCTTCAAATAATTTGCAATTAACCTTAACTATAAACAAAGGGTCAAAAGATGGAGTTTCTAAGAACATGCCGGTTGTGGTTGGGGAAGGCCTTGTTGGACAAATAATTATGGTCTCGCCTAATGCTGCTCAGGTTCAGTTAATAACTGATCGAAGAAGCGGGGTTGCTGCCCAATTATTAAATTCGGGAGAAACAGGAGTTGTAGAGGGTCAAGCGACGGGTAGATTGGTGATGAATTATGTTGCAAAAAATGTTGAAGTAAATAAAAACGAACCCATCTTAACCTCTGGTGTAGGGAGTATCTTTCCAAAAGGATTATTCATTGGGACTGTTAGCGAAGTTAAAGAAACTCCTTATGATTTGTACAAAAACATACAGGTAAAATCATATGTAAATTTTTCTAATTTAGAAGAGGTCTTTGTTATCACAGATATCGTGCCTGTTGTTCCGCCCTTGCTTGAAGAGGGAGATTAATGTGCAATCTTTTTTAACCTTGTTTTTGGTTTTGTTTATAGTTTTTTTATCTCAAACTACAATAGTCCCTTATTTTGAAATTGGCGGAGTTCAGCCAGACTTGGTCTTAATAGTAATTACAATTTGTGCTTTAATCGAAGGACCCGTTTGGGGTTCGTTGGCTGGGTTTATGGGTGGGTTACTGCAAGACTTAGTAACAATAAGAAATATGGGCCTTGGGGCTTTATCAAAAACCATTGTTGGATATCTGGCTGGTTTAGCAAAGAAAAATGTAGTTGGCGAAAATCTTTTTTTACCGGTAATTGTGGTATTTTTAACTTCTTTGAGTGCTCAAATTATCTATGTTTTATTCTCTTTTTTGATAGGGGACATCATTGTCTTGCGGCAAATTTTTTTTAGAGTGATTATTCCAAGCGCAATCTATGACAGTTTGTTGGCATTGCCTATTTACCTGCTTCTTTTAAAAATATTAACTCGAAAAAAAGAGCGCCTATTATTTGAAAGAGAAGCGACTTTCTATGAGGGAAAAAATCTACGCTAAAGTAGGTAAAGATTAGATGGTAAGATTCGATGATTCAATACAAAAGAGACTAGCTATAGCCGGAGTAATAGTTATCATTGCATTCGGTGTGCTTTTGGGACGACTCTGGACTCTTCAAATTATTGCTGGGGAAAAATATTTCGAAATGGCGGAGAGTAATAGAGTTAGAACTGTTTCAATAAGTGCTTCTCGAGGAGTAATTTATGATAGAAATGGAGAGATTTTAGTCAATAATCGTCCCAGCTTGGTCGTTACGGTTATTCCTTCAGAATTAAAGAATAAAGATGTTTTGCTTCGGTTGAGTGAACTTTTGGATATGGTTCCCAATGAAATTGAGGAAAAGCTGGAAGATAAGAAGGTTGACCCGCTAAAACCAAGAACGATTAAATATGACATAAATGAAGATACCGCAGTTTATATTAAAGAACATTCTGCCGATTTTTTAGGAGTGGAAGTAAAAGTTGAGCCGGTTAGAAATTATTCTACCTCCACAGTAGCGGCTCATGTTCTTGGATATCTTGGAGAAATATCTGAAGACGAGTTTGAGAAAATGAAAGATAAAGATTACAAGCTGGGGGATTTAATAGGAAAGAGCGGAACAGAGAAGCAATATGAAGAAATTCTTTGTGGCGTAAGAGGTTTTCAACAGTTGGAGGTGGATGCTTCAGGAAAAGTAATCAGGATTCTTGACGAAAACGAATCCGTTGCCGGGAACAACCTTCAACTTACCATTGATAATAATCTCCAACTCGCTACAGAAAAATCTTTACAGGAAGCAATTAAGGCGGCAAATAAGGAGGGTTATAAAGATGCTAATGCCGGAGCGGCATTGGTAATGAATCCAAACACAGGCGAGATTTTAGCAATGGCAAGTTATCCCACATTCGACCCTTCGTTATTTACAGGGGGAATTTCTTCAAAACAATGGGCCGGATTAAACGATGAGACTTCAGGATTTCCTCTTCTTAATCGGACCATGATGTGTTCTTATGCTCCAGGTTCGGTTTTTAAACCGATTACTTATTTGGCAGGATTAATGGAAGGAGTGATTTCCTACAATAGCACTTTTAATTGTACGGGAAAATGGACCGGTATGGGAGAAAGTTGGGCTCGATATTGTTGGAAAAGAAGTGGTCATGGACAAATGAATTTAAGCTCAGGGTTGAGCAATTCCTGTGATGTTGTTTTTTACGAAATTGGCTATAAATTATATAAAGAAAAAGGAGAAAAACTCCAAAAATGGGCTCGTGAATTTAATTTAGGTTCCAAAACAGGTATTGATTTGCCCTCTGAGACGAAGGGAAGGGTTCCCGACAAGGCGTGGAAGAAAAAATTCAACGAAAACTATCCGGAATATCAGGCATGGATGCCCGGCGATACGGTCAATCTGGCCATCGGGCAGGGTGATTTACTAACTTCGCCGCTTCAAATTGCAAGTGTTTACAGCGCCATAGCCAATGGCGGAACAGTTTGGAAACCACATTTAGGAAAGAATGTTTTAACAGCCGAAGGAGAAGAAATTCACGAATTCAAGAAGGAAAAAGTGTTAGATATCCCCGTTCCCAAAACCATTATTGAGAAACTACAAAAAGATTTACGAAGAGTGATAGTGGATGGTACCGCAAAGAATGCTTTTGCGGGTTTCCCCATTAAGGTAGCGGGTAAAACAGGAACTTCTCAAGTTAAAAGTAAGGATGATTTTGCGTGGTTTGCCTGTTATGCTCCTTTGGATAAGCCACAATATGTTGTAGTTGTTTTAATTGAACAAGGCGGGCATGGTGGTTCTATCGCGGCTCCGGCGGCTCGGAGGATATTGGCTGCTGTGCATGACATTCCCTCAACGGGTCCGGTAACTGTTTTGGATAGATCCAGGTAAAGGTGATTTAATGAAAAAACATGGTGTTTTTGAATGGTTTAGATTTATAGACTTTAGTTTAATTGCAATAACGACTTTGTTAGTTGTTTATGGCAATTTGATGGTATATAGCGCTACTCGCAGCTCGCAAGGCGATCCGTTCTTTTATTTGAAGAAGCAAATAATTTTTACATTGTTGGGTATTTTAGTTGCTGTGGGGATAGCTCTTCTGAACTATAATTGGTTTAGGCATTATATGGTTCCGCTTTATATCGGTAATATTGCCTTGTTGCTTCTTGTGCTTTTAATTGGACTTACAACTTATGGAGCTACGCGCTGGATATCGATAGGGTTTTTTAATCTTCAACCGTCTGAACTGGCAAAAATAATTTTAATTTTAACTCTAAGCGCGGTTTTAGCTGATAAAAAAGGTAACATTGGGAAAATATCTGAACTATTTACTGTCTTTGCTTATGTGGGCTTACCTTTACTTTTAATTGTTGTTCAACCAGATTTAGGAACAGGCTTAGTTTTAGTGGCTATAACATTGGGATTGTTGTTTATTTCCGGGTTGAAATGGCAGCATGCTCTTTTAATTTTTGGTATTGTTGTTTTAGTTATTTTTCTTATTTTTCAATTTAATTTATTAAAAGAGTACCAGATGAGCAGGTTAATGGTTTTTTTTAATTCCAGCGCAGATCCCCTGGGGGCAGGTTATAATTTGCTGCAATCTAAAGTGGCAATCGGTTCGGGTGGATTTTTAGGAACCGGGCTTTTTTCGGGAACGCAAACCGGTTTAAAATTTTTACCCGTGCGTCATGCGGATTTTATTTTTTCAGTTGTCGGTGAAGAATTAGGGTTTTTGGGTTCGTCTTTTCTTTTAGGATTATACTTTATTTTGATAACCAGAGGTTTGGCGATAGGGGCGTCGGCGGGGAATCTTTATGGCACCTTGGTTGCCGTCGGTATTTCGTCAATGTGGCTTTTTCAGGTTTTGGTTAACGTTGGAATGACCATGGGAATCATGCCTATAACGGGAATACCTCTTCCGTTTTTTAGTTATGGGGGAAGTTCAATGTTGATAAATTTTGCCGGGGTTGGTCTTTTGTTAAATATTTATGCTCGTAGATTTAAATAAACGGAGGAAAAACAATGAGAAAAAGAAGATGGAGATCTCTTAAAACAAAGGCAATTTTAAAAGCGTTAAAAGAGATAAAAGGAGAATCTTGTTTACCCATTTCAATTTTGGTTATTGGAGAAGAGAAAGTAGGGAAAAAATCTTTAATTGAGAAAATTACCTCTGGTAAAAATGAGATTTTTTCTTTAGTTAATCTAACTCCCAAAGACAGTTTGTTAAAATTTGCTCCCAAAATAGATGAAGCAGATTTAGTTTTAGTAGCGGTGGATGCAACAAAAAAAATTAGCAATAAAATTATGAATTTATTAGAGCATCTTGAAAGCATTGAGAAACCCTTTCTTTTAGTAGTTAATAAGATTGATATTCCAAAAGACCTGGGGGCTCAGCTTGAGACTGTAAGTGATTATCTGGAAAGATTTCTACCAAACATAGTTTTAGTTTCAGCTTTAAAAGACGTGAACATAAGCGATGAATTAATTCCAGCGATTATTCGCCGTTGCAGTAAGAAGATGTTGTCTTTAGCAATAAAGATTTCGGAATTTAAGTTACCCGTTATAAAGCATATTATAAAGAGTACAGCTTTACAAAACGCTGTTATAGCAGGTATTCCTCTTTATCCGGGAGCCGATATGCCCTTGCTTACCACAAACCAGATTAGGATGATATTAAAAATTGCCGCTGTCTATGAAAAAGAAATTGGTTTATCGAGGGCAAAGGAGATAATCATGGCTATAAGCGGGGGATTTATCTTTAGAGCCATTGCTCGGGAACTATTATCCTTTTTACCCCTAATTGGCTTTGCTACGAAGGCGGCTGTTGCTTATGGTGGCACAATAGCGATAGGGGAAGCTGCCAACAAATATTTCGAAAAAGGAATCAGTGATTTGTCGGCTGAGGAAATAAAAGATATTGCTTTGGAGGCAGCAAGAGAGTTGAAGGTTGCGCGTTGAAGAGTCTTTGGCCAAAAATTGAAAATATTTTATCTTCAATTGAGAGACCGGTTAGATATATAGATAATGAGTGGAACGTAAAAAGGAAAATACCTCAATCAGGCGATGTAGTTTTTGCTTTAGCTTATCCGGATGTTTATGAAGTGGGGATGTCGAATTTAGGGCTCCAAATTCTTTACGAAATTTTAAGCGAGAAAAAAGATGTTGTTATTGAGCGTGTTTATGCTCCCTGGGTGGATATGGAAGAGAAAATGCGGGAGAAAAATCTTCCCCTTTTTACTCTTGAGTCACATTTTTTAGTCAACGAGTGTGATATTTTTGGTTTTACACTTCAATATGAGATGACTTTTACAAATATTCTTAATATGCTTGATTTAGCCGGGATTCCTCTTTTAGCTAAAGATAGAAAAGATAATTATCCCTTAATTATTGGCGGTGGCCCATGTGCTTTTAATCCAGAACCCCTTGCATCATTTTTTGATCTCTTTGCTTTAGGGGACGGGGAGGATTTGGTTTATGAAATTATAAATAAATTTAAGAAATTAAAGAAAAAAGGAGCTAAAAAGCAAGACATACTGAAGTCTTTAGCTAAGATAGAGGGTATCTATGTTCCATCATTATATAAAGTTGACTATCATTCTTCCGGGCTTATAAAAAATATAAAGCCAATTTCTAAAGAAGCACCAAAGATAGTTAAAAAGAGATTAATTGAAGATTTAAATTTAGCAAAATTTCCGGTAGCCCCGGTAGTTCCACTTACTGAGGTTATACACGATAGATGTTCTCTAGAAATTACGAGAGGTTGTACCAGGGGATGTAGATTTTGTCAGGCCGGGATGATTTATCGTCCCGCAAGGGAGCGTTCTTTAAGTAAGCTCGAAAGTTTATCTAAAGAGCTGTTAAAAAATACCGGTTATGATGAAATATCCCTTGTTTCCCTTAGCAGCAGTGATTACAGTGAAATTGAAACATTGGTTTCTGATTTAGCAAGTCAATATGGAGAAAGTGGTATTGCTATTTCTCTTCCGTCTTTACGAATGGATACATTTTCAATAGGTCTTGCAGAGCATCTTGCGCGTAGAAAAGAAGGGGCTCAACGTGTTAAAAGACCTGGTCTTACGTTTGCTCCTGAAGCTGGAACGCAACGGCTTAGAGATGTCATAAACAAAAATTTAACTGAAGAAGATATAATTTCAACGGCCGAATTGGCTTTTAAAAATGGATGGAGAAGGCTCAAGCTCTACTTTATGATAGGTTTACCTACGGAAACTCAGGAAGATTTACAGGGAATAATCAATTTAGTAAATAAGGTTGTAGATTTAGGATTAAAGATTATTCCACCTAAAGAAAGGCACAAATTTAAAGTAAATATAAGTGTTGCCTCTTTTGTGCCAAAATCTCATACTTCTTTTCAGTGGGTTGGTCAAAACAAATTAGACCAATTGTTGGAAAAACAGGATTTTTTAAAGAAGCATTTACGGGGAAGATATGTTTCTTTTAAATGGCATGAGGCAAAACTAGGCATAATTGAAGGGGTTATAGCAAGAGGTGACCGGCGTATTGCCGGTGTAATTAAAAGAGCTTGGGAGTTGGGTTGTAAATTTGATGCCTGGAGGGAGTATTTTGATTTTTCAAAGTGGGAGAAGGCTCTGGAAGAAGAAGGGCTGTCTATTGATTTCTATGCGAATCGGCAACGCTCTATCGATGAAATTTTACCCTGGGAGCATATAAGCCCCGGGGTTACTAAGGACTATCTTAAATCCGAATACGAAAAAGCACTTCAACAAAGATTAACGGAAGATTGTCGTTTTAGCTTCTGCAATAACTGCGGGGTTTGTCAAAAAGTTAAAAGTGAAAATTTAAAGATTAAAAAAGCAAAAAGCAGAGGGCAAAAAGTAGAAAACAGGAGACTAAAAAGCCAAAAAATAACGGAGAAAACCCATCAACCAATATATAGATTGAGGATAAAATATGGTAAATTGGGAAAATTAAAATTCATATCACATCTTGACCTTATATCTACTATTGAAAAGTCTTTAAAAAGAGCAAATTTTCCATTAATTTTGACTGAAGGGTTTAACCCAAGAGTTAAAGTTTCTTACGGGCCTCCTCTTCCAGTTGGAGTGAGCAGCGAGTCTGAATATGGGGACATATTTTTAAGCAAAAAGCTTTCATTAAAAGAAGCGGTACTTTTGTTAAACACAACGCTTCCTGATGGTTTAAATATTTACCAAGCAGAATACACACCTCTACCTGAACCTTCAATAACAAAATTTGTAAATTTTGCTAAATATCAAATAGAAATAGAAATCTCGTCGTTAGAAGTTAAAGATATTGAAAGTCAAATTAATACCTTGTTGTCTCAAAAAGAACTTAAATTTACAAAGAAAGGAAAAGAAAAAGTTTTATTAACAAAACAGGCAATTTCTTGTATTGAAATTGTCGATTTTAAATTGGGGGAAGTGACCATTAATGCCTTATTGTCTATCGGAGACTTAGGAAGCACGCGCCCTGATTTGTTAATCAAATTACTTTTTAGCGGGGTTAAATGTGGCGGAGGTTACAAAATATTAAATATTCATCGTACTGGCTTGTATGCTAAAATAAGTAATGAATTTTATGACCCTATGGGTATGAAGCTGAAACAAAATTAAGGAGATTTAATGGATGCAGAAATTAAAGAAATGATGATTAGCGCGGACGAGGATGAGGTTCGTGTGGCAATTGTTGAAGATTCAAAACTTGCTGAAATTTATATTGAGCGAATTGATACTCATTCTATTGTTGGAAATGTTTATTTAGGTAAAGTAAAAGATGTTTTACCTGGGATGGAAGCCTCTTTTATTGATATCGGGCTAAGAAAAAACGCTTTTTTATATGTAGATGAAGTTCTTTTTTCTGAAGAAGAAATGGAGTCTACTACTCCTTTAAAAATTCAACATATGCTTAAAAAAGGTCAAGATGTTTTAATCCAAGTGACACGAGAACCCATGGGAACTAAGGGGGCAAGAGTTACAACTTTTATTAGTCTGGCGGGTAAATACCTTGTCTTAATGCCTTACGGCGATGTGCTTGGAGTTTCAAAGCGTCTTCCCGAAGAAGAAAAGAAGAAATTGAAGGAGTTTGGAAAGAAGATTAAACCGAAAAATATGGGGTTGATTATAAGAACCGCAGCCGAGGGAGCCAAGCTTGATGATTTAAAGAAAGATTTGAACTATTTAAAACGAGCATGGAATATGATTAAAACAAAGGCCGACCGGAGCAAATCACCTAACTTGATTTATTCTGAAGAAGAACTTGCCTTAAAAATGGTAAGGGATGTATTTGCTTCAGATTTTCAGCGTCTAATTATCGATTGTCCGCAAAGATATAAAAAGATAATGAGTTATTTAAAAAAAACAAACCCGGAGTTTAGGAGTAAGGTCCAGCTATATAAGGACAGTATGCCTCTTTTTGATAAATTTAATATTAACTCTCAAATTGAAAGTTCATTAAATAGAAAAGTTTGGCTTCGTTCAGGAGGCCATATAAGCATTGATCCAACAGAAGCTCTTACAGCGATTGATGTTAATACAGGAAAATATGTTGGCAAAACAAGTTTGGGAGAGACGATATTTAAAACAAATCTTGAGGCGGCTGATGAAGTTGCTCGTCAAATTCGTCTCAGAGATATAGGCGGCATTGTTGTTATCGATTTTATAGATATGATTGATCCGCGGCATAGAAAAAAGCTGTTTCAAGCATTTAACAACGCTCTTGCTTGTGATAGAACAAAGAGCAAAGTTGTTGAGATATCCAAATTAGGTTTAGCTGAAATGACGAGGAAGAATGTTTCAGAAGGAATAATGGATATTTTGTATGAAACTTGTTCTTGCTGTAAGGGTACGGGCAAAATTCCTTCAAAAGAAACTATTTTTATAAATCTTAAAAGAAAATTATATGCGTTTTGCGTTTCGAATCCCGAAAGAGCTTTTTTATTTAAAATACATCCCGATGTGGCTGATTTTGTGATTGGCAAAAATCAGGAAAAATTACAGAAATTGCAAAAGCGGGCAAGGAAGATAGTATATATTGTTGAGGATTCAAGTGTTCCAAGTGGTGATTTTGAATTGGTTGTAAAGGGCTCCAGAACAGACGTAAGGAAAATTTATATAAATTTAATGAAAACCATTGATTGACATGGAAAGATTCGTGCGATATTATTACTTCTTGTGTAAATATAAAGGGGGAGTTGGCTCTGTACGCGTTAATTAAATTTGGAGGAAAACAGTATAAGGTTGTAGCGGGGGAAGTTGTATTGCTAGAAAAGGTTGATGGAAATGTTGGCGATTCAATTGAACTCAAAGATATAATTTTTGTGGCAGACGAAGACAAGAAGATGGTGGAATCAAGCGACTTGTCAAAAGCTAATGTCAAAGGCACCATCGTTGAGCAAGCAAAAGGAAACAAGGTAATCATTTATAAACACAAAGCTAAAAAAGGTTACCGACGGAAAAGAGGCCATCGCCAACTTTTAACTAAAGTAATGATTGATGAGATTTCAATTGGCGAGAAGAAATCTAAAGCTCCCGAAAGAGCAAAGATAGTTACAAAAAAAGAAGTAAAAGTGCCAACAATTAAAAAGGCACCAACAAAAGCGGTAAAAAAAGTTGTGGCTAAACCAGCCAAGAAAACGGCGGTTAAGTCGTCAACAAAAAAGACAACTAAAAAATCTTCGGTTTCAAAAAAGAGCTCGACAAGTAAATCAAAAACTGCGAGCAAACCAAAGTCTAAATAGATTATCTGAAATGCTTTTTTTTGACAAGAGGTTGTATTTTTTGTTAAAATTTTTAAAGAAATTTTTTGGAGGAAATTTAAATGGCTCATAAAAAGGGATTAGGAAGTAGTCGAAACGGAAGAGATAGTAACGCGCAAAGATTAGGCATAAAGAGATTTGGCGGGGAGACTGTTACAGCTGGAAGCATTCTTGTTAGGCAAAGAGGAACTAAGTTTAAACCCGGTTTAAATGTGGGTCGGGGTTGTGACGACACTCTTTTTGCAAAAATTGATGGTACGGTTAAGTTTTATAAGAGTAAAAGTGGCAAGAAAATAGACATTATAGCCAATGTTTAACAATGGATGAAAAAGTGAAACTTAAAATTTGTTTTTAAGAGGTTCTGATCTTTAATTTTCAGGTCAGAACTTTTTTTATTATAATGATAGTTGGTGATTTGTATGTTTATCGATGAAGCAAAGATATTTGTTAAAAGTGGTGACGGTGGAAACGGTTGCATGAGTTTTCATCGCGAAAAATATAAGCCCAAAGGGAAACCGGATGGTGGTGATGCCGGCTCGGGCGGAAACGTGATATTGGAGGTCAATGAGGGTCTTAGAACCTTGATGGATTTTCATTATAAACGTCACTTTACGGCAAAAAAAGGAGAACACGGTCAAGGAAACAATAAGCATGGGGCAAATGGCGCCGATATTGTTCTTCGAGTCCCTCCGGGGACCGTTGTGAAAAATTTAAATGGTGAAATCATCTTTGATCTTATCAAAAAAGGTCAAAAAGTAGTTGTTGCTCATGGAGGAAGAGGAGGCAGAGGAAATACGCATTTTGTAACGTCTACTCGAAAATTACCCAGATTTGCCGAGAAAGGGGAAAAAGGCGAAGAAAGTTGGATATTGCTTGAGCTTAAATTGCTTGCTGATGTTGGTTTAATTGGTTATCCAAATGTCGGGAAATCTACGTTGATAAGTCGTATTTCGGCTGCCAAACCAAAGATAGCAAATTACCCCTTTACAACTAAGGTTCCCAACTTAGGTGTTGTAAGCCTTCCAGAGCATAAAAGTTTTGTTGTTGCCGACATACCCGGTTTAATTGAAGGAGCGCACGAGGGGGCTGGTTTGGGGCATGCTTTTTTGCGTCATGTATCTCGGACTGCAATCTTAGTGCACGTTGTTGATCTTGCTCAAGTTGAAGGTAGGGATTTTGAAGACGATTTTGAAAAGGTAAATAAGGAACTTTATCTATATAATTCTGAACTTGCAAGACGACCGCAAATTATAGCCGGCAATAAGATAGATATTGAGCAAGGTAGGGAAAACTTAAAAAAAGCTATTAAGTATTTTAAGAAACGTGATTATCCTTTTTTCCCAATCTCTGCGGTAACGGGCGAAGGGTTGGACGGGCTTCTTTGGGAAGTTGAAAAAATATTGCAGGAGTCTGAACATGTCTTGGAAATTAAAGAACAAAAAACTCACAAAGTCTTTTCCTTCAACAAGAAACAAAACGATAAAGAATTTACAATTTTAAAAAAAGATGATGTTTTTTTAGTAAAAGGCAAGTTGATTGAGCGGATAGTGGCCATGACGGATTTTGACAACGAAGAGGCAGTAAGTTACCTTCAAGATAGGATTAATAAAATAGGGCTTGAGAAAAAGCTAATTCAAGCCGGGGTACGTGACGGCGATGTTGTAATGATTGGCTCTGTTACGTTTGACTTTCATCCTCTGGAGACTTAAATTAGTTGCGTTGAGGAGAAAAGAATGGAAAGAAAACATCTTAGTGGTAGAAAAAAAATTGTTGTTAAGATAGGCACTAGTTTGATTACGACCTCTTCCGGCCGATTGAATTCTAAACAGATGGAGAGTCTGGTGAATCAAGTGGCCATGTTGAGAAAGCAAGGCCACTTGATTCTTGTTGTAACTTCTGGGGCGATTGCGGCGGGCATTGAATGCTTGGGATTAAAATCTCGGCCAAAAGAAATTCCCAAACTTCAAGCAGCTGCTTCGGTTGGGCAAGGATTGTTGGTTGAGCGCTATGCTAATCTTTTCAATAAATATAATCTTAAAGTTGGGCAAGTTTTAGTAACTCAATTTGATGTTACCCATCGTCAACAATATTTAAACACTCGAAACACCCTCAATAAGCTCTTTGAGTTGGGAGTCGTCCCGGTTGTAAACGAGAACGATACCACGGCGATTGATGAGATAAAATTTGGTGACAACGATACATTGGCGGCGTTGGTAGCGAGTTTAATCAAAGCCGATCTTTTAATTTTGCTTTCTGATATCGAGGGTCTTTATACGGCTGATCCTCGTTTGCGCAAAGACGCGAAACTTGTTTGTGAGGTGGAGGATATAACCTCAGAGGTAGAATCTTTAGCTGGTGGCGTGGGGACTAAGTTTGGTTCAGGCGGCATGATAACGAAGATTCAAGCCGGCAAGATTGCCACATTTTCCGGTGTTTGTATGATTATAGCGGATGGAAGAAAACCTAACGTTGTTCTTGATATAGTTGACGGCCGGCCTGTGGGGACCGTTTTTCTTCCTAAAAAGAAAAAGGTTTCAAGCAAAAAACTCTGGATAGCATTTGGGCACACATCTAAAGGGAAAATTAAGATAGACAATGGCGCGAAGAAAGCCATTATTGAAGGAGGAAAGAGCTTACTTCCCGCGGGAACAATAGATTGTTTTGGAAAATTTAGCGTTGGAGATTCAGTTGATATTGTAGATTTAAATGGTGAGATTTTTGCGAAAGGACTTACAAACTTTAGTTCTGACGAAATTAAAAAAATTAAAGGTTTAAGAAGAGGTGAAGTTGTTAAAAAACTTTCCGAGGAAGCAAGTGAAGAGATAATTCACAGAGATTGTTTGGTAGTTTTAAAGTAGAAAGTTAAAAATGGAAAGTTTAATATAGGAACTTAAGTTAGTCTAATAATTTTGTTGCTAAAATAAGATTATTTTGGAGGAAAAATATGAGTGAAGTTTTAGAGCTAGGGAAGAAAGCCAAGAAAGCATCGGTAAAGCTTGCAAACATTTCTACTGAGATAAAAAATCGTGCTTTGCGTGCAATGGCGGATGCTTTAATTACAAATACCAAGGAAATTATTGAAATCAACAAAAAAGATTTAGAAGAAGGCAAAAAAAGAAACTTTACCAAGGCGTTAATTGATAGATTGCTTTTAAACGAAGCTCGTATAGAAGATATGGCGAAGGGGCTTAGAGAGGTAGCTTTCTTAAAAGATCCGGTTGGTGAAATAATAAAAGGTTGGAAGTTGCCAAATGAGCTTGAGATATTGCAGGTCAGAGTTCCCTTAGGTGTAATTGGAATAATTTACGAAGCGAGGCCAAACGTAACTGTTGACGCGGCGGGACTTTGCGTTAAATCAGGCAATGCAGTTATCTTGCGCGGTGGTTCAGTAGCTATAAATTCAAACCTTATTTTAACTAATATCCTTGCAGATGCGGGAGTTAAAGAAGGGCTTCCCGAAAATAGTATCCAATCTGTTTTAACTACGGACAGGGCCGCTGTTACTGAATTAATGAAGATGCACGACTACGTTGATGTTTTAATCCCCAGAGGGGGAGCATCTTTAATTCAATCCGTGATTGAAAATTCAACCGTTCCGGTAATAAAAACCGGCCTTGGTAATTGTCATATATATGTAGATAAGTTGGCAAATTTAAGCATGGCTGAAAAAATTGTGATAAATGCAAAATGTCAGCGTCCCGGTGTTTGCAACGCGGCCGAAACTTTGCTTGTCCACAAAGATGTAGCTAAAATTTTTCTTCCTAAAATTTTAAAAGAACTTCAGGAAAGGAATGTTGAAGTTTTTGGTTGTCCCGTTACATGTTCTGTTTATCCCGGAGTGAATAAAGCAACCGAGGAAGATTGGAAAACCGAATATTTAGATTTAAAGATGGCTGTTAAAGTGATGGAATCTTTAGATGAGGCAATCTTGCATATTCAAAAATACGGGACCAATCATTCCGAAGCTATAGTAACCGAGGATTATTCCGCGGCAAAGAGATTTACGGAAGAGGTTGATGCTGCCGCGGTTTACGTTAATGCCTCAACACGATTTACTGATGGAGGAGAGTATGGTTTGGGGGCTGAAGTGGGAATAAGTACTCAAAAACTCCACGCCAGGGGTCCAATGGGATTGCAAGCTTTAACCTCTACGAAATATGTGGTCTATGGCGAAGGGCAGGTTCGTTCTTGAGTTTGCAGATGTTTGCCCGCCGCCAGCCAGCCATTGGCTGGCTGGCGGCGGGCATATAATTAATGCTTAAACCACTGATTTGCTTGGCCTGCTTGTCGGTAGGCACGGTGTATACGTTTTAAAGTGAAGTAATTTTTTAGATAATTTTTATTTGTTCATTTTCTTACTCGCCTGAGAAAACGAACCAAAAGAAGGGCGGCCGATCATTTTTTTTAACGGCTTAAAAATTTACGGCTTGCTTGGGCGCCTGCAGAACTCGCTCCGATAATATCGGGGCTCAAACAGCTTCGGCGCTTGTTCCAAGCAAATCTATTTTTAAGCCTAAAAATGATATGGCAGATGGCAGATGAAAAATAAAAGGGTAAGGATTAAGGAGAAGTTAAGTGGAGATTAAGCGGTGATTAAGTTGTAATTAAATAGAAACTGGGAAGAGATTATGTGGAAATTAAATAGAAATTAAGTGGTAATTGGGGAGATTAAATAGAAATTAGGCGGTAATTTCAATTAGTCTCAGTGAATTTCAATATCAGCACTCAGTAAAAATTAAATAGAGAGATTAGGTAGAGATTGATAAAAAGGTTAAAGGGAACGGGTAAAGTTAATTTTTAGCTCCCAGCCGCCAGCCTTCAGGGGAAATATTCTCCCTCCCTTGATGGGAGGGGATTAAGGGGAGGGTGAAGGTGTTTTGTCTTTAACATCTTACATTTTTCTATACCGTGCCTACCGGCAGGCAGGTAATTTTTATTTTTTCGTTTTTATTTATTAATTTAACTAGCCATCGAGGCCGCCCGGTACGAGCCAGTACCTGGTAAGGCTGTGCTATCAGGCAGATAATCTATAAAAGAAGATTTTTTTTGGTGAGAGAGAACGGTTATAGTAAAATTATTTTAGGTGATTGCATTGACACAAAAAAAATCAATTAAGATTGGCATAATGGGGGGCACGTTTGACCCCATCCATAATGGTCATTTAGTTACAGCTGAAGAAGCCTTAGTTCAATTTAAACTGGATAAGGTGATTTTTGTACCCGCCGGGCAACCTCCTCATAAAGAAGTAAGAAAATCCTTAGATTCGGTTGAACGTTATCTTATGACGGTTATTGCAACAGCTTCAAATCCTGATTTTGAAGTATCAAAAATCGAGATTGATAAAGAAGGCCCCTCATATACGATAGATACGGTTCGAGAATTTAGGGAGATTTATGGGGATGAAGCGGAAATATATTTTATTACCGGAGCTGATGCAATACTTGAGATTATTACTTGGCGAGATGCGAAAAAACTCGCTAAAATGTGCAAATTTATTGCTGCAACTCGACCGGGATATTGTCTGAAAAAATTTAAAGAACTACATGTTATTCCCAATGAAAACAAAGAGCCTGAACCCGGAAAACTGAAAGTTTATATAATGGAAATACCGGCTCTTGCTATTTCTTCAACTGATATCAGGCATCGCGTTTTACATGGTTATTCAATAAAGTATCTTATGCCTGAGGGTGTTGCAAATTATGTCCTTAAACGTAAATTTTATAGGTGATTTTATTTGAGGTATAGCGAAGAAAAAATTTTAAATTTGCTTTCTGAGTGGTTGGATGAAAAGCTTTTTGCCCATAGCTTGAGAGTTAGAAATACGGCTAAAGAAATGGCTCAAAAGTTTGGGGTTGATGTTAAAAAAGCGGCTTTGGCCGGGTTACTTCATGACTACGGAAAGGGCATAAAAAAGACTGATATAATTTTTGAAGCAAAAAAACTTGGTCTTTCCATAAATAGTGCTGAAGAATATGATCCATATTTACTTCATGCCCCAGTTGGAGCAAGGTTAATCTTTTCTCAATTAGGAATTAAAGATACAGATGTTATGCAGGCGGTAAGCCGGCACACCGTAGGAGAGCCGTTTATGTCGAAGCTAGATATGATAGTATATATAGCTGACATGATTGAGCCGACTCGTTCTTTCCCTGGCTTGGAGGAGATTAGAAACCTTGAAGGGAAGCAGCTGATTGAAGTTTTTGAGTTGGCTTATGCTCATACTCTTCATTATTTAATAAGAAATAAAAAATTAATTCACCCTAAATCATTCGAGGTTTGGAATTGGATTCAACTATCAAAAGAAAAAGAGATATATTAAAAAAAGATTCAAGAGCATATAAAAGGCGAGAAAGAAAGAGAAAGAACAGACGCTTAATTATGCTTATTATTGGTGCTTCATTAATCGCCTTTTTGCTTATTTCGGGAATTAGTTCTTTTTTCTTTAAAAACAGAAATGCCGATAATCTTACTACCTCAAACTCGTCAACTACTACTTCAAACAAGAATGATAAGGTGGACGCGTCTTCCTTAAAACCTGAGCTCGGGGATACGGTTATTTTTTTGGTAATGGGTGTGCAGAAAGAGGGAGACAAAGAGACAGTTGCTGAAACACTGGCGTTATTTTGTGATTTAAAAGAGGGAATTATAAACGGGATATCTGTTCCAAAAGATGTCATCATTGAGATTCCGGGATTGGGTTTTGAGAAAGTCAGTGAGATGCTTTCTCTTAAAAAAGATTCCACGGCGATATCTGCCATTCAAAATCTTTTTGGGGTTGAGTTTCATGGTTATACAAAAATGAACCTCTTTGACCTGAAAGGAATCATGGATAAGAACGATTTTGAAAAAGTGTTCAATAATGCGATAAGTTCGGATATTCCAACAGAACACCAAAAAACAATATCATCGGTAATTGCTTTAATGGATCACAAAGAGGATATAAATATTTTATCTCTTCCGGTAAAAAGCCACGCAGTTGGCCAGGAAATATACTATGAACCCGATAAAAAAGAGTTAGAAGGATTGCTTGCGCGTATTTGGGGAGTGAAAGTTGAAAAAGTCGAAAAAGCAAGGGTTATGGTTTTAAACGGATGCGGTGTTCCCGGAGTGGCGGGCGAGGTTGCAAGCAAATTAATAAATATGGGGTATCAAGTAGTAGGCACAAAAAATGCGGATAATTTTAAATATGAAGAAACCCAATTACTGGTTTATGGCGACAACGAGGATATCGCCAACAATATAAAAGAAACATTGGGAGTTGGCACAATTATCATCCGAACTATTAATCAAGACGTAACTGATATTGTTGTGGTTGTCGGGAGGGATTATAATTCTAACGAAGAAGAAAATTAAAAGAGGCGGTTGTTTGTTAGATTCTAAAGAAATTGCCAGGATAGCTGCAAGAACGGCGGTTGACAAAAAAGCTGAAAACATTATTATTTTAAACTTAAGCAATTTACTGGGAATTGTTGATTATTTTGTAATTTGTGAAGGCAAAAATGACCGGCAGGTTGATTACATTTCAGAATTTATTAAAGAAAAATTGAGAGAAAATGGAGTTAAGCCGTACGGTGTTGAAGGAGACGGTAGAGCGGGATGGATTTTGTTAGATTATGGCAACGTGGTTATTCATGTGTTCACAAGCGAAGCGAGGCAATACTATCAAATTGAGCGTCTTTGGAAAGATGCCCCACATCTTGAATGGGAAGAAGTTTTAAAGCAAAAAGCAAACGCAGAATAACGTTGACTTTATTAAGCCGCATTTTATATAATAATTTGGAAATTAAATAAGTGGCTTTAAAGAGAAATAGTAGGCCTTAAACAGGAACTTAGAGAGCTGGAATGGCGAAAATCAGTATCTGACCGGGTTGAATTCACCTTGGAGCTCGAATTCGAAAGTTATTTTTTTATTAAGCTTCGCGTTTGGTGAGCGTTAAATCACCAAAAGAGAGCGAAATTTTGGGGATGTAGCTCAGTGGGAGAGCGCCTCCTTGGCGTGGAGGAGGTCGAGGGTTCAATCCCCTCCATCTCCACCAAGTAAAAATCGGCAAGTGTGCCCCGTGGTTGCGAAGCAATTTTACGGGGCTTCTTTGTTAGTATTATAATTATTAGTTTATCTACTTTGTGGATGGTGGTAGTTTATGCCAGTTTTTTTTGGAGGTACTGTGGGAAAATATGATTTTGCGAAGATTGAAGAAAAATGGCAAAAGAAATGGGAAGAATCAAAGATATATGAAGTTTCAGAAGACCCATCATTAACTAAAAAATATATCCTTGAAATGTTTCCATATCCTTCGGGAAATATTCATATGGGCCACGTGAGAAATTACTCCATAGGCGATGTGCTGGCTCGCTATAACAGGATGAAGGGTTACAATGTTCTTCATCCAATTGGTTATGATGCTTTTGGTATGCCGGCCGAAAATGCGGCAATAGCTCATGGAATTCATCCCAAAAATTGGACTTTTAAAAATATCAAGACTATGCGAACTCAATTAAGAGGTTTGGGCTTAAGCTATAACTGGGATCGTGAAATCATAACTTGCGAGCCAAAATATTATAAATGGGGCCAGTGGCTATTTTTGCAGTTTTACAAGAGAGGTTTGGTCTATCGTAAAAAAGCTAAAGTAAACTGGTGTAGCTCATGTGAAACGGTTCTTGCCAACGAACAGGTTGAAGGAGGAAACTGCTGGAGATGTGGTACTCTGGTCGAGCCACGAGAACTTACCCAGTGGTTCTTTAAAATAACTGACTACGCTGAAGAATTATTAAATGACCTTAACAAGCTTTCTGGTTGGCCTGAACAGGTAAAGATTATGCAGAAAAACTGGATTGGCCGAAGCGAGGGAGCTTGGGTTAAATTTTCACTCAAAGACGGCAAGACCATTACCGTGTTTACAACTCGTCCTGATACTCTTTTTGGCTGCACCTTCTTTTTGCTTGCACCGGAACATCCACTTGTTGACGAGCTCATCAAAGGGACTTCTTATGAAGATGAAGTTATTAAATTTAGAGAAAAAGTTGCAAGAAAAACTGAGATTGACAGAACATCAGCTGAAATTGAAAAGAACGGCTGCTTTACCGGCGCCCATATCATAAATCCCGTAAATGACCGAAAGATACCGATTTGGGTTGCCGATTACGTTTTAATGGAGTATGGAACCGGAGCGGTGATGGCGGTTCCTGCTCATGATGAAAGGGATTTTGCTTTTGCCAAGAAATACAACCTTCCAATAGAGCCGGTTATTCAACCGGCAGGTAAAGATTTTAGCGCTGGGCTCAATGAAGCATATACCGGCGAGGGAATAATGATAAATTCCGGTCAGTTTACCGGAATGGTTAACAAAGAAGGGATTAAAGCTGTAACTAAGTGGTTGAAGGAGCAAGATAAGGGCGATTTTGCAGTTAATTACCGTTTAAGGGATTGGTTAATTTCTCGTCAGCGTTATTGGGGAAATCCAATTCCCATGATTTATTGTGATAAATGTGGCGCGGTTCCTGTTCCCGAAGAAGATTTGCCGGTGGTACTTCCGGATGATGTGGAGATTACCGAAAAAGGCGGCTCCCATTTAGCTAAAAACGAGGCCTTTATGAATACAACTTGTCCAAAATGTTCCGGGTCTGCTAAAAGAGAAACTGACACCATGGATACATTTACTTGTTCTTCCTGGTACTATATTCGCTTCGCAAGCCCTCATGAAGAGAATGGTCCTTTTGATGTAAATGCGGCTAATTATTGGATGTCGGTTGACCAGTATATCGGTGGCATAGAGCATGCAATTTTACATCTTCTTTACTCTCGTTTCTTTACGAAAGTTTTAAAAGATATGGGCCTTTGTAGAGCCGAAGAGCCGTTTACTAACTTGCTTACCCAGGGGATGGTCATAAAAGACGGAGCTAAGATGTCTAAGTCTAAAGGAAATGTAGTTGATCCAAACGAGATAATTAAGATTTATGGTGCAGATACTGCCAGACTGTTCATCCTTTTTGCTTCTCCACCTAAAAAAGAGCTTGAGTGGAGCGACCAAGGGGTTCAAGGTTCTTACAGATTTTTAAACAGAGTTTGGAGAATCGTTGAGAGAAACATAGAAGCCTCAAAGAAGAATAAAAAAGTTGAAGTAGATGAAATTGACCGAGAATTTCAGAGGATAATTCACCGGACAATCAAGAAAGTCACAAATGATATTGAACGTTTCAATTTAAACACGGCTATAAGTGCCACAATGGAACTGGTAAATGCCAACCATAAATATTATGACGATAAAAACGAGGCAAATATAAATCCGGAAGTTTTAGCTGAAGCTAACGAGAAATTGTTATTGCTTTTGGCTCCCTTTGCTCCTCATATTACTGAAGAGTTATGGGAGATGATAGGGGAAACGAAAAGTATTCATCAAGCAAAATGGCCGGTTTTTGATGCCGAGCTTGCAAAAGCCGAAGAGATAGCCCTTATCGTTCAAGTTAATGGTAAGATGAGGGATAAAATAACTGTCCCGGCCGACATAGAAGAGGAAGAGATGAAAAAAATTGCCCTTTCCAGCGGCAGACTAATTCAATTTATCAAAGGGAAAGAAGTTGTTAAGGTAATAGTTGTTCCAAAAAAACTTGTTAATGTGGTTGTGAGATAATGACAGAAGGAAAAGAAGCAATTAACGAAGAGTTGTTTGAAAGCGAAGCTCCGGGTAAAGAATCAAAAAGCAGTCCCTTTTGGGCTTTTATAAAAGAGACGGTTTTTATAGTTATTGCAGCTTTTTTATTTTCATTTGTAATACGCTTATTTATTGTTGAGGCTTTTACAATTCAACAGCATTCCATGGACCCAACGCTTCATGATAGCGACCGAGTTCTTGTTAGCAAATTTATTTACCGTTTATCAGATATTGAGGATGGTGACATTATAATCCTTAAATCTCCCATGAATAAAACCGATTTTGTAAAGAGAGTTGTAGCTACTGAAGGGCAAACGATTGAAATTAAAGAAGGCGTTTTGGTAATTGATGGAAAACCAGTCGAAGAATCCTATATAAAGAACCATGATTTAAGCGGACTTGAACCAATCGAAATACCTCAGGACTACGTGTTTGTCGCCGGCGACAACCGGCCGAATAGTTATGATAGCCGCATCTTTGGGCCGATTCCTGAAGATGATGTGGTGGGGAAGGTATTTTTTATCTATTGGCCGGTGGATAGAATTGGGCTTGTAAATTAGCTTTCAACTTGTTGAAAGCTAATGGTTGTGAGCTAGTCATTGCGAGCGGAGCGCGGCAATCTCGTTTTAATCATAACGTTTGATTTTTACGTCTATTTTTTTAAAACTTAGTTTTATTAATTTATTTTTTTTGTGGGTTGTTCTTGGACTCTGGTTTGCCTCCCTATTCACTCGACTCTCTCATTGCGAAACTTTATTTCCTTCATTTTCTTACTCGTCTAAGAAAACGAAGCAAAAGAAGGACGGCCGATCATTTTTTAAACAGCTCCAAAATAACGGTTGTTCAGGCGCCTACCTGCCTGCCGGTAGGCACGGCAGAACTCGTCAGACTAAACCATATCCTTCCCTTTGGCTTTTTAAACCAAAGCTTCCAACTATGTTGTAAGGCGGATATAAGCCTGACTCAAACAGCTTCGGCTTATTTCCTGAACAACCTATTTTGAAACCTAAAAATGA
>NZ_JAUSCH010000066.1 GCF_030651595.1 Candidatus Oleimmundimicrobium sp.
TCCATCGGGCAGCCGTAATGATCCTCGATCACGCAGGCCCAGCGGGCAAGCTGCACGATCTCGGCGTCGGTCAATACAAACCCAGCACGCTCGGCCCTTGACGTCGGCACGGTGCGCGTGGTGCCCTCGCCTGTGCGCGCATAGATCATCTTGTGCGCCTTGCCCCCAAGGCGCTTCTCGACGATCGGCACCACCCCCTCGCGCGCCAGCAAGGGCTTGAAGACCTGGTATTCATCGGGGTCCACGGTGCCCTGCACCACGGTCTCGCCCAGCCCCCAGGCGGCATCGATCACCACCACGCCCTCGAACCCGGTTTCGGTATCGATGGAGAACATCACCCCCGAGCCGCCGATGTCGGAGCGCACCATGACCTGAACGCCAACCGACAAGGCAACCTTCAGATGATCAAAACCCTTGGCCTCGCGGTAACTGATCGCTCGGTCGGTAAAAAGCGAGGCATAGCAGCGCCGGCAGGCATCCAGCAGCGCCTCTGCGCCCCGGATGTTCAGGAAGGTCTCCTGCTGGCCCGCGAAGCTGGCGTCCGGCAGATCCTCGGCGGTGGCCGATGAGCGCACGGCAACATCCGCATCCTTGCGTCCGATACGATTGCACAGCGCGGCATATTCCGCACGGATCGCGGCGGCGGTTTGCTCGGGCCAGTCGGCCTTCAGGAAGGCCGCGCGCAGCGTCTGGCCGGTTTCCGCCAGCGTGGCCTTGCCCGTGTGCATCGCCTCCAGCGCTCCGGCGACAACCGCGCGCAGGCCGCCGGCATCGACGAACTGCCAATAGGCGTGCGACGTCGTCGCAAACCCCGGTGGCACCTCCACCCCGCGCGCGCCCAGATGGCGCACCATCTCGCCCAGCGAAGCGTTCTTGCCCCCCACCCGCGCGACATCGTCTCGCCCAAGGTCATCGAAACGAATGATCTGCATGTCGGTTTCAGCCATGCTCCCCCCTTGCAGCACCGGAAATGCGTCGCGAATGGCGGGGCGAAACTGTCCAGGCCACCCGTTTGCGAACGCCGAATCGAGTGGAAAATCCTATCGCGGATGCAACAAATGGGATTTGATCTGCATCAGGGCAGCGCTCTACCAGCCTGCGCGCCCGAGCATCGTATCGAAAGGTTCAGGCGCGCTTTTCCCGTCATGCGCCAGAACCCGTCTGCACGGCATTTTTCGAAACAGGGTTCATGACGCAAGCGCTCTTGCGGGCTTTCAACCCGCGAGTGATCAGAGCGCGCGCAGCCCCGAGGCGAAACGGCGGGCGTTTTCGCGGTAGCCCTGCGCGGATCGGCGCAGGTTTTCGATCGCAGGGGCATCGAGCGTCCGAACCACCCTGCCGGGGCTGCCCATGACCAACGATCCGTCAGGGATTTCCTTGCCCTCGGTGATCAGCGCCCCTGCCCCGATCAGGCAGTTCCTGCCGATCTTCGCACCATTGAGCACCGTCGCGCCCATGCCGATCAGGCTTTCGTCGCCGATCGTGCAGCCGTGCAGGATGACATTGTGACCGATGGTGCAATCGCGGCCGATGCTCAGCGGATAGCCCATGTCGGTATGCAGAACGCTCGATTCCTGGATGTTCGAACCTTCGCCCACCGTGATCCATTCATTGTCGCCGCGCAACGTCGCGCCGAACCAGACCGAGGCCCCGGCCCCAAGCCGGACCCGCCCGATCACATTGGCATCGGGCGCCACCCAGGCGTCCGCGGCCAGTTCCGGGATAAGGTCATCGAGGGCGTAGATCATGCATCTTCTCCTGTCTGGCGGGCCACGAATTCCTGATTGAGACCGCGCACGAAATCATTGAGGCCGGGCTGGCGCTCGCGGCGCAGGCGCTCGGCGCGCAGGATGGTGATCAGGGCCTCGGCGGCGGTGTCGATATCGTCGTTGACCAGCACATAATCGTATTCCGCCCAGTGGCTGATCTCGTCGCGCGATTTCGCCATTCGCCCGGCGATCACACTGTCGCTGTCCTGCGCGCGCCCCCTGAGCCGCTTTTCCAGCTCGGCGATCGAGGGGGGCAACACGAAGACCGACACCACATCCTTGCCCAGGCTGGAGTTGCGCACCTGCTGGCCACCCTGCCAGTCGATATCGAAAAGCGTGTCACGCCCGGCGGCCATCGCCGCTTCGACCGGTCCCTTGGGTGAGCCGTAGTAATTGCCGAACACCTCGGCATGTTCCAGCATCTCGCCCCCCTCCACCAGCGCCTCGAATTCCGCGCGGCTCTTGAAATGGTAGTGCTGGCCATCCACCTCGCCGGGCCGGGGCGCGCGGGTGGTGGCCGAGACCGAGAAGGCCAGCGACGGGTCCCAGTCCATCAAACGCCGCGCAAGCGTCGATTTTCCCGCACCCGAGGGCGAGGACAGGATGATCAGTAGCCCGCGCCGCTGCATGCCCTACTCCAGATTCTGTACCTGCTCGCGCATCTGGTCGATCACCGTCTTGAGGTCAAGCCCGATCCGCGTAAGCTCGCCATGCTGGGACTTGGCGCACAGGGTGTTGGCCTCGCGGTTGAATTCCTGCATGAGGAAATCCAGCTTGCGCCCCACCGGGTCGGCGCTTTCCAGAAGGGCGCGCGCCGCGGCGCAATGCGCTTCAAGACGGTCCAGTTCCTCGGTGATATCGGTCTTGACCGCGATCAGCGCCAGTTCCTGCTCCAGCCGCCCCGGCTCAATGTTCGGTGCAATCTCGGTCAGCCTGGCCAGCGCCGCACGCAGCGTTTCGAACTGATCGCCGCGCCGCGCCTCGGCGGCCCGGCGCGCGGCCTGCTGCAATTGCGCGATCTGCGCCACCTGCCCGTCCAGCACCGCTTCAAGCGCCGCACCCTCGCGTTGGCGGGTGTCGTCGAAGGCATCGATCAGGGTGTCGATCTGCCCCAGCAGCGCGGCGATCAGCGGCGCCGGGTCGGCGGCTTCCGGGCCGGTGTCGATCACTCCGCGCAGGCTCAGCAAATCGGCCGCCGTCATCGGCGCCAGGGCGAAACCCTGCGCCTCGGCGCGTGTCTCGGCCTCGGACAGCATGGCCAGCACGGCCTCCAGCATGGCAGCGTTCAGCCGCACGCCCGCCGCGGCATCGCTGCGCAGGAGTTTGAGCGAAATCGTGATGCTGCCACGCCTGATCCGCGCGCCGACGCGCTTGCGCAATTCGGCTTCCAGCCCATCCAGCCCTTCGGGCAAGCGCAACCGCAGGTC
>NZ_JAUSCH010000067.1 GCF_030651595.1 Candidatus Oleimmundimicrobium sp.
TGGAGGCTGATTTTAAAAGTTGCTTTTAACATTTTCAATTTTTCTATATCGTTTTTCCTGCCTGTCGGCAGGCACGGCATTTTTCATTCTTATTTTTTCATTTAAAAAAGTATCGGGTATGGGATGCCATATACTGCTAAATAATGTGTATTTTTGGAAATTTTGAAGGGAAAATCTGTCTTAACTCGAAATTTAATTATAGATTATGGAATTCTGTATATTGATAAGTTAGGGGTAAGAGAAGAATTATGATTTTAAATCAGCAACCAGATGGGGAATTGATCAAAGAGCTATATGCAAGATTCGGCTTGGCGTATTATCATAGCGAGTGTTTACACCGAGAACTTTGCTTGATTCACACGATGGGAACCTTTCAAAAATCTGAGGATATTACACGTCCAAGAGTTGAAGAAAAATTGGCATATGTATTTTCTCTTACTCTTGGGGAAGTTACAAAACAACTGAAAGATACATTACCAAAAGATTTGTTTGCAGAACTTGAAGATGGTGCAGCAAAACGGAACTTTCTTGCTCATCATTTTTGGTTTGATAGTGCGCATCTCATGGTAAGTGTGACAGGAATAAACAGAATAATCGAGGAGCTAAATGAATTTTCCCAAATGTTCAGTGACCTTGACAGACGAGTCACAGAGCATACTGAACAAAAAAGAAAACAGCTTGGTGTAACCGATGAGATACTGGAAAAAGCACTCGATGATGTACTTGCTGGTAAGCCAATGGACCCAATTCTTGGGAAACGAAAACTTAAGAAACAAGAACATTTGGTGCGTGTGTGGGAATTCTCTCTACCAAATGGTACCAAACCCTTGATTTTTGAAACCGAAGATGGCTGCCTTTGGCAGCTTTGTGATGTTGGTCTTGGCTGGACGGACTACGATACTATTGGACATGACTGGCATAAAAACGAGATTATTAAACAGTACTTGCCAGCAAGAATCAATCCTCGACCGAAGGACGCGAAGACTTGGAACTATGAATTTTGCCTAAAGCAAGGGGCAGTCCTATGGGTGAAGAGAGGGAAACAACCAAAGACTTTCAAATGGGGAATTAAGACAAAGGATAAGACCACTTAACCAATCGTTGCAGCCGACCGCCAACAGCGTGGCGGTTTTTCAAAGTTTTGTGCTCTATCAAAGTTTGTGGTTTATCTGCGTTTTATTTGGCAAGGGTTTTGGGCAGGTGAACTCAAACGTTATATGTGCTGAGAACGAAGATAAATGAATGCGGATGTGGTATCTTAAAGAAAAAGATTTTCCCATTTAAGAAACTCGCATATCATGTGCGGGTAGAAGAAAAAAATAAGGGATAAAAATAAAATGGATGGAAAATCGCTGAATATAGCGGAAGAAAAATTAAATAAATTGAAAAAAATCCTTCCTGAAGCATTTACTGAAAAGAAAATTGACTGGGAAAAGTTGAAAGCCGCGCTGGGTGACGATATAGAATTCAAGAATGAACGATATGTATTAAACTGGGCTGGAAAATCTGATGCATTCCGGGTTCTGCAATCTCCTACCACCGCTACCCTTGCTCCTGAAAAAGACGAATCCGTTAACTTTGATTCAACTGAAAATATTTTTATTGAAGGTGAAAACCTTGAAGTTCTAAAAGTCTTACAGAAATCATACTTTGGCAAAATCAAGATGATATACATTGACCCGCCGTATAACACAGGCAATGATAATTTCATCTATCCTGATAAATTCTCCGAAACCAGAGATGAATATTTGGGACGCATCGGTGACAAAGACGAAACTGGTTATTTAACTCGTGAAGGCTTGTTCCGCAAAAACAGCAAGGACAGCGGCCATTATCACTCTAACTGGCTTTCCATGATGTATCCGAGGCTGTTTTTGGCAAGGAATTTATTGCGGGATGACGGAGTTATTTTTGTCAGCATTGATGATAACGAGGTGCATAATTTACGGCTTTTGCTGAATGAAGTATTTGGGGAAGAGAATTTTGTGGCAACGATCATATGGCAAAAGAAATATTCTCCCTCAAATGATGCTAAATGGCTTTCGGATAATCATGATTATATTTTGCTTTATGCAAAGAGCAAAGAAATATGGCGACCTCAACTATTACCAAGGACAGAAGAAGCGAATTCCCGGTACATTAATCCTGATAATGACCCAAGAGGTGATTGGAAACCAAGCGGTTTAGATGTAAAAACCTATTCTGCAAAATATGATTATGAGATTACAGTTCCTTCCGGAAGGATTGTAAAACCTCCCAAAGGTGCATGTTGGCGAGTTAGCAAAGAAAGATTTCAAGAGTTGGTCAAAGATAAACGCATTTGGTTTGGTCGTGATGGCAACAATGTACCTGCAATAAAACGCTTTTTGTCAGAAGTGAAACAAGGAATAACACCCTTAACAATTTGGTTGCATGAAGAGGTTGGGCATAACCAGGAAGCTACTCAAGAATTGAAAGGGCTTGGAATTGTTGAGTTTGATTCTCCTAAACCAGTTCGGTTAATGAAACAGATTGTAGAAATATCATCTTGTGATAGTAATGACATCATCCTTGACTTCTTCTCCGGCTCTGGCACTACTGCCCAAGCCGTATTAGCACTTAACAAAGAAGACGGCAACCGTAAATTCATTTTGGTGCAACTGCCTGAGCAATGCGATGAAAATTCGGAAGCATATAAGGCAGGATATAAAACCATTGCCGAAATCGGCAAAGAACGCATTCGCCGAGTAATTAAAAGAATCGAGGATGAACAGGAAGGCAAACTTGATTTCGGAGATGAAAAACCGGATTTAGGTTTTAAGGTTTTTAAACTACAGGAATCCAATTTTAAAATCTGGCGAACAAAGATTGAAAGCGAAGAACAGCTTATTAAACAGTTGACCTTACATACCGACCCAGTTGATGAAAATGCCGAAACAGAAAATATTCTCTATGAGCTTCTTTTGAAATAGGGTGTTCCTCTAACGACAAAAATTGAGCAAAAAAACGGTTTTTATCTTGTGAATGATACTGAAATTGCTTTAATTCTTGATAAGGTGGATAAGGAAATCATTAAGACGGTTATTGATACAAAACCACAAAAGGTAATTACTC
The DNA here is from genome assembly GCF_030651595.1 of Candidatus Oleimmundimicrobium sp. NCBI lineage: Bacteria > Bacillati > Actinomycetota > Candidatus Aquicultoria > Candidatus Subteraquimicrobiales > Candidatus Oleimmundimicrobiaceae > Candidatus Oleimmundimicrobium > Candidatus Oleimmundimicrobium sp. Next base: position 3,094 of record NZ_JAUSCH010000067.1, read on the forward strand.
TCGACCGCTTATTTAATAACGACGACCAATTGAAAACCAATACCGCATTGCAGATGAAAGATGCGGGGATTGAGTTTAAGGTGGTGTGATATGCGACCATTTATTCCGCATGAGTTACCAATAGAAAATTTAAACTGGCAAAAATTAGTTCCGTTGATTGGAAAAGCTAATGCGGCCGTAGCCCGTTATGATGGATTATTACAAAGTTTAATGAATCCAAGTATTCTTCTGTCGCCTCTTACAACCAATGAGGCGGTTTTATCTTCAAAAATTGAAGGAACTCAAGCTTCTTTAGAGGAGGTTCTTGAGCATGATGCAGGAATTGAGAAGAACAAATCTTCTTCAATAAAGAAAGATATAAAAGAGATTGGTAATTATAGGCAGGTTTTACGAATTGCAGAAGATGAATTAAAACATAGGAGTATCAGCCTCAGCTTCATTAAAAGCCTGCATGCTGTTTTATTAGACAGCGTTCGGGGAAGAGACAAGGAACCGGGCGAATTCAGAAAAGATCAAAACTGGATAGGTAAACGTGGTACTCCAATTGAACAGGCTCGTTTTGTACCGCCTTCTCCACTCATCCTGCCTGAACATCTGGAAAAATGGGAGAGATTTCTTACTCTGAATGACTATACAGATCCCTTGGTTCAACTTGCCGTTATCCATGCCCAGTTTGAAATACTACATCCCTTTAAAGACGGAAATGGAAGAATTGGAAGACTGCTAATACCTCTCTTCCTTTATATGAAGAAATGCCTTAACAGGCCGATGTTTTATCTAAGTGAATATCTGGAAACGCACAGAGATGAATATTATGATGGTTTACTTGCGATTACCGAAGAAAACAACTGGCAGAATTGGGTTGAGTATTTTCTGCAAGCCATTGTCGTACAATCTAATACGAATATATCTAAGGCAAAAGAAATCCTGAGCCTATATGAAAAACAAAAAACGAAATTTATAGATATAACCCATTCTCAGTATGCAGTCCCAGCTTTAGACGCATTTTTCAATTCGCCTATAATAAATTCAGTCTATTTCGTTAAATTATCGGGCATTCCTAATAAAATTACAGGCAATGATTTATTAAGAAAATTGGTAAAATCAAACTCAATCAGTATTTTAAGAAAAGGACGAGGCAGAATGCCTACTGTTTATGCTTTGCTGGATTTAATCAATATTGCGGAAGGAAAAAAGGTTTTATGATTTTGGGTAAAGCAGAATATACACAAGTTGATTTGCGTAAGCTGTTTCTGGAAGTACTTTACGCAAAGAGCGTTTTGGTGGTCAGACTTTACGCAAAATTGAAAAAAAGGAGTAATTCCCATTGAAACTCCACTTTGACCCAAACCAACAATTTCAGCATGATGCGATAAACTCTATTGTCGAAATTTTTGAAGGACAGCCGTTAAGTCAGGCTGATTTCAGTTTTTCAATTAGTTCGGAAAGTTACCTGTTACAGGAGGGCGGAGTTGGTAACCGCTTGATCATCGGCAAGGAACAGATTCTTGAAAATGTACAGTCAGTTCAGGACAAAAACGAACTGCCTGTTTCTGATAAACTGGACGGTATGCATTTTTCCATTGAAATGGAAACCGGAACCGGAAAAACTTATGTATATCTCCGCACTATTTACGAACTAAATAAAAAGTACGGTTTTAAAAAGTTTGTAATTGTTGTCCCCTCAATCGCTATCCGTGAAGGCGTATTAAAAAATCTTGAAATCACCTTTGAACATTTTCAAAATCTTTACGATAAGACACCTGTTAATTTTAATGTGTATGATTCCAAGCGGGTTTCCAATTTAAGAAATTTTGCCATAAATAATAACATTCAGATTCTTGTTATTAATATCGATTCCTTCGCCAAAGACGAAAACATAATCAATAAGCCCAATGATAAACTTACAGGAAAAAGGCCGATAGAGTTTATTCAAGCAACCGGTCCCATTGTGATTGTGGATGAGCCGCAAAATATGGAGACGGAAATCAGAAAAAAGGCCATTGAAAATCTGAATCCTCTTTGTACCCTTCGATATTCGGCAACACATACAAACCGTTACAATATGGTTTACAGCCTTGATCCGGTAGAAGCCTATGACCTCGGGCTGGTAAAACAAATAGAAGTGGATTCCATTGTCACGGAAAATGATTTTAATGAAGCATTTCTTTGCCTTAAAAAAGTAACCGCGACAAAAACCCGTACTTCTGCCAAAATCAAAATAGATGTAAATAATCCTGACGGTGTTAAAAGAAAATCCGTTACCGCAAAGGTCGGCGATGATTTATACGATTTATCCAACAAAAGAGAGATTTACAAAAATGGTTACATTATAAACGGTATTGATATTTCCGAAAATTTGATTGAATTTTCTAACGGTGAAACCGTTTTTGTAGGTGATACGTTCGGCGGGCTTTCCGATGAGATTATGAAAGTTCAAATCAGAAAAACGGTTGAAGAGCACTTTTTAAAAGAAAGAAAACTGAAAAGCAATGGCATAAAGGTACTTTCTCTTTTCTTTATTGACCGTGTAGCCAATTATCGTGATTATGATTCGGCCTGCAATCCGGTTAAAGGCAAATTCGCCAAATGGTTTGAAGAAATATATAAGGAAATATCATCCAAAACAGCATATAAAGATTTAATTCCCTTTGACGCGGAAGAAGTTCATAACGGTTATTTTTCAGCAGATAAAAAAGGTAAATGGAAAGATACAAAAGGAAATACTCAAGCTGATGACGATACCTTTAAGCTGATAATGAAAAATAAAGAGCAGCTTTTAAACGCAGATGAACCTTTGAGGTTTATTTTCAGCCATTCCGCATTACGTGAGGGGTGGGACAATCCAAATGTTTTTCAGATATGTACTTTGAACGAAACGCAATCGGAATTAAAAAAGAGACAGGAAATAGGCAGAGGCCTAAGGCTTTCCGTTAATCAGGAAGGAATCCGAATACAGGACACCAATATTAACCGATTAACAGTTGTCGCTAATGAATCGTATGAAGATTTTGCCAAACAATTACAGTCTGAAATTGAAGAAGATTGCGGAGTATCTTTTAAAGGCAGGATTAAAAACAGAAGGGAAAGAACAACGGTAAAATACCGGAAAGGCTTTGAACTGGATGAAAAATTTAAAGACATCTGGGACAAGATTAAATATCAAACCACATATCGGGTTGAATATAATACATCCGAACTTATTAAGAAATCGGCAAAAGCAGTTAATCAAATGCCGGATATCAGAAAAGCGGTTATAAAAACAACAAAAACCGCACTTGAGTTTGATGATACCGGAATTGTTATGGATATAAAAGCTTCTTATGCAACATCGCTTGATGGCGCATTCAGAATCCCGGATATGCTTTTTTACATACAGGAAAGAACGGAACTTACACGCTCCACTATTCTTGAAATTCTTAGAAAATCGGAAAGAATCGGTGAAGTATTAATAAATCCACAGCTTTTTCTGGACAATACGGTTATTGCAATAAAGGATGTTCTTATGGAGTTGATGATTGAAGGTATTAAATACGAAAAAATCGGTTCAAAAGAATATGAAATGAGATTATTTGATGACTATGAAATACATGTCAATGAGCTGACATTTAAAATAAATAAGAAAGATAAAACCATTTACAGCAATCTTGTTCCGCTTGACTCAAATGTCGAATATGAATTTGCCAGAGAATGTGAAAGCAGAGATGACATTGAATTTTATTTCAAACTTCCCTTCTGGTTTAAGATTAAAACACCAATAGGAAATTATAATCCCGACTGGGCTTTGATTAAGAAGAATGAAAAGACGGTTTACTTTGTCGCTGAAACCAAATCGGCAGGGCAGGAATTAAAGACAAGTGAAAAAAGAAAGATAAAATGCGGGTATGCTCATTTTAACGAATTTGAAGATGTAAAATATAGGCAAGTTGCCACAGTTGGAGATCTGCATTAAGAACCGTTTCTGTACATCGGATGCTGAGCGAGGAAAAAGCGTCAGGTTTTTAATCTTGATATTTCAAAAAGAACATCAAAACAACCCTTTCCAAAACTACTGACCGGTTATCTTTCTATAAGCTTCTGCGGGATTTGAGCCGTCAATTTCAGGTTTAATATCTTGAGGTTCACCACCTGGCATAGGCGGTTTCATGCCACCAAATCGACCCCTGAAATCATATCGAGTAAAAAAGATTTTTTCTGCGCCAAGTTCCAATGCCTTTTTTGTGCTTTGTAAAACTTGAGTTGCGTTAATGTCGATATCATCTGATATTATTGCTTCTGCTTCGGTTACCCATATCGGCTTGTTGATACCAAATTCTTGGAGCATTTCTTTATACAACTCCACATTAAAAGATTGGTAATTGTCATTAGAAATACAATGAACATTCGCGATATCAAAAGCTGAAATAACATTCTCATTTTCAAAAACTTCACGGTAAAAATTTAGGAACCTGTCATTACCTCCAGCGGCACCGGCAATAAGAATCTTAGCTTCAGGGTCGGCTCCGCGTATAGCTTCAGAGGTTTTAATTAATAGTTCTTGGTAGGCCTTAGCATCTTGTTTATAAAAATCTAGTCGTTCATGGCCCTCTTCCTCTTCGGGACCGGATAAGTCTGGCTCATTCATTACTTCCCAATACTTTATTGGAATC
>NZ_JAUSCH010000068.1 GCF_030651595.1 Candidatus Oleimmundimicrobium sp.
CCTGGTGGCGCTTTCCAATTTGGGCTTTGATTCCTGTCTTTTGGTTTGGCGTTCTGATCATTGGTGCGCAATAAATCCTTTCCAATTTCTCTGACTTGCCCCCGGTTTAATCGCCGGGGGTTTTGTTTTTTATGATTCAAATTTCTCTGGCGCCCCGTCGCCTTTGTATTTCTCTGGCGTCCCGTCGCCCAGGGTCACGCACACGCACACATGAGGGGCGATGGGGCGTCCTGCGCGACGATCTGGGGCGTCCTACCCGACGATCTGGGGCGATGGGGCGCTGCATGTTTTGTCACGTTTGACGTGATAAACACTTGCGAATCGCTTTAGGACGTGATCTAGACTGTATCAAGTTAAACGTGACACAAGGAACGGTAGGCCATGATCAAGCTGTATATCACACATCCATTCGGTACCTTTAATATCAAGCCATATCTGGAATCTGATGATATGGATAGAATATTGGATCTGGCATTTGACCATATCGCGGCAATTGTTCCTGAGTGTTCAGTATGGATTGAATGCAACGGCGTTACATTGCGCCTTATGAATTGAGGAGTCAGAATGATGAAATATCAAATCAGCAATGCGCCCGCTTTCCTGTATTCAATCGGAGTCCGGCAATATGAAAGCGGAACCTTGACTAAAAACAAGGTGAAACTTTTTGAATATTACAAAGCCGACTCTTTTACGACTGAGCAAAAAGCAGAAATTCTGCTATGGTGCAAGGATGCAAGATTCTTCAATTCCCGCGCTCAATATGCGCCAGAATTGAAAAGCGTTATGGTGGCATTTCCAAAGGCGGGTTTCTATCGGAAAGGATTTAATTGATATGCGCCCTTATGCTGTAAATGACGCTGGAATCCTTGCGCCTGATCTTATCGCCGAATTATACGTCAAACGCGATACTATGACAAACCATTGGCGCTTGGCATGGATTCGCCCGAACGATGACTCCTATTGTTACGCTGAAGGGGAATGTAGCGCGATATATTACCCGACAAGAAAAGCCGCAATAGCTGGTGGAATTCGGCGATATGGTGAAACCGCAAAGCGTTGGAATGGAGTCTGAGCCATGGCAAAATATACCGCTTTTATTGAACAAACCGGATCATACCCCGGAGTCGGTTATGGCAAGAAAATAACCGCAAAGCGAATTGACGCAATCAATCGCGCAATCCTGAAAACAGGCAAAGCTTGGCAAGGCTTGGAATTGCCGCGCGCAATCAAGCTTGGCCATATGTTCCAAGCTAGGTTTGACGGTTACTCAATTCAGATTTACAAGGAGTCCTGAGCAATGATAAATCTTTATCACGTTTGGCGCGCATGGCCACATCATGAGTCAATTGTGGCAACCTTTCTTGTCAAACGTCATGCGCGGCAATTCATGCGGGAATGCCAGAATCTAAGCGCAAACAATGGCGCAAAGTTTCGAATTGATGAGAGCCTTATTTCAACCTATGGCATGACTGAGGAAACAAGGCGGGAAATTGTGCAAGCCTTGAATGTAATTCTTGTTAAGGAGTCCTGATCCATGGAAAACACATTCATTTGCAAGGCGCCTACTGAATACTTGTTGGATCATATCGCCATGGCCTATCGTGAAATTACATTTTGCCGCAATCGCGCAAAAGATGATCCGACAAGCGCGCCATATATGCGCGAATGCACCAAATTTGCAATTAGTAGAATCCGCCTATATCGCGCCGAATTGGAGTCAAGGTAATG
>NZ_JAUSCH010000069.1 GCF_030651595.1 Candidatus Oleimmundimicrobium sp.
GGCGATAACGTTGGTGTGTTGTTACGTGGTACCAAACGTGAAGATGTTGACCGTGGTCAAGTATTAGCGCACCCGGGCACTATCAAGCCACACACCAAGTTTGAAGCGGAAGTGTACATTTTGTCGAAAGACGAAGGTGGCCGTCATACGCCATTTTTCAATGGTTACCGCCCACAGTTTTATTTCCGTACCACCGACGTTACCGGTGCATGTGAATTACCAGCAGGTATTGAAATGGTCATGCCTGGTGATAACGTTAAGATGGACGTAACCTTAATCAATCCGATTGCGATGGAAGAAGGTTTACGTTTTGCTATTCGTGAAGGCGGCCGCACCGTTGGTGCTGGTGTCGTTGCTAAAATCGTTGAGTAATAGAAATGGCAGCAACTCAAACTATTAGAATCAGGCTGAAATCATTTGATCATCGTTTGATTGATCAATCAGCTAAAGAAATCGTTGAAACAGCGAAACGTACTGGCGCTCGGATTAATGGTCCAATTCCATTGCCGACTAAGAAAGAACGTTTCACCGTGCTGATTTCACCACACGTGAACAAAGACGCTCGTGAACAGTATGAAATCCGTACTCACAAACGTCTTATGGATATTGTTGAGCCAACTGATAAAACAGTTGATGCTCTGATGAAGCTGGACCTCGCCGCTGGCGTTGATGTTCAGATTAAGTTGAACTAAGAGGGGTTGGGTCATGACTATCGGACTCATCGGTCGTAAACGTGGTATGACACGTGTCTTCACTGAAGACGGTGTATCTACTCCGGTTACAGTTATTGAAGTTGAACCAAACCGTATCAGCCAGCTGAAATCAGTTGATACCGATGGTTATAACGCTATTCAAGTTACAGTTGGTGAACGTAAAGCATCACGTGTCACTAAGCCTGAAGCAGGTCACTTTGCTAAGGCTCAAGCTGCAGCAGGTCGTAAAGTTTGTGAATTCCGTGTGGAATCTCATGATGATCTGACGGTTGGCGCTGAATTGAAGGTGGATATTTTTGAAGCAGGTCAGAAAATTGATGTTTCTGGACTGACAAAAGGTAAAGGCTTTGCTGGTGTTGTTAAACGTTACGGTTTCCGTGGCGGTGATGCGACACATGGTAACTCTCTGTCACATAGAGCGCCGGGTTCAATTGGTCAATGTCAAACTCCTGGACGCGTGTTCAAGGGTAAGAAAATGGCAGGCCATATGGGTGATAAAAAACGCACGTTGCAAAATCTTTCTGTTGTCAGAGTGGATGCGGAACGGAACCTGATTTTGGTCAAAGGCTCAGTGCCAGGTGCAAC
>NZ_JAUSCH010000070.1 GCF_030651595.1 Candidatus Oleimmundimicrobium sp.
TGAAACGGAACTTCGCGAGATACTCATCGAACGCGACAGCATCACCGAAGACAGATTTGACTGCCTGATAAAGGATTGCGAAATACTCGACATCGAGGACGAGATGGATTTCAGTGCCGCGTTCCGGCTCATCGCCGATTCCGTATGCGGGCAGGTAGGATACGACCCAAAGCTGTTTTACGACAAGCTGTGCAGCCGCGAGGCGCAGGGCTCGACCGTGATAATGCCCGGCCTTGCGATACCGCACGTTATCATCGACGGCGACGGAATATTCCATATTATGATCGTCCGTTCAAAAAATGGAATAAAATTCCCGCACTCCGACGACCCTGTATACTGCATCTTCGTACTCACGGGGACGCTTGACGAACGCAACTACCACCTGCGGGCGCTTATGGCCGTCGCCCAGATCGCCCAGTCGCACGACTTTAAAGAACACTGGCAAAACGCCAAGGATACCCACGAGTTAAAAAACTTAATACTCCTTGCCAACAGAAGACGCGATTAGCAGCTCTGGCCTCCGCCCCGTAGCCCAAAACGCGGCGCTACTGTAGCTCGGGCTTCCAGCCCGTAGCCCAAATGCAGACGCCGCCGAAAGGCTTGCAATAAACACATGTGCGTTTAAGATTGACGGCGTTAGCGCTGCGAGCGAGACGCTCGAGCTACTGTAGCTCGGGCTTCCAGCCCGTAGCCCAAATACCGACGCCGCCGAAAGGCTTGCAATAAACAAATGTGCATTTACGATTGACGGTGCTGAAATCTCAAGCGAGGACACTTGACCTGCTTTACCAAAAAAGCGGCGGGTGGTGTAATTTTTTTTTAAAACTACGAATTTTTTCGTTGACAATACGAATTCATTCGTATAGAATATATTGAGGTATTACGAGACAATATATTTGAAAGGTATTAAGATATGGCAAGACAAAAGGTATCAGGGCCTACGGATAAGGAATTGTCGATATTGTCAATTCTGTGGGACAAAGGGCCAAGCACCGTACGGCAGGTCAATGAGGAAATGGCCAAACAGCAGCGAACCGGCTACACAACAACGCTCAAGCTTATGCAGATAATGTCCGATAAGGGACTGCTCATTCGCGACGATTCGAAATTCCAGCACATTTACAAACCTGCCGTCAGTGAAGAAAAAACCCAGAAACAGGTCGTCGGCGACTTGTTGGACAGGGTGTTCAGCGGGTCGGCGGGAAAACTGGTAATGCGGGCACTGTCGGCCAAAAAGGTATCGGCGGATGAGTTGGCTAAGATAAAGAAAATGATCGAGGAAATAGAAGGAGAATAAAAATGGGTGCTTTGCAAAATATCTTACACGCGGAAATCATTGAGAAACTCGGCTGGACATTGCTTCATTTCGTCTGGCAGGCGGCGGCGATCGGGCTTCTTCTGGCGATAGTATTAAGACTTATGCGTAAATTCACGGCAAACCTGCGATATATGGCCGCCTGCGTCGCGATGGCCGCATTGGTAGTGCTTCCCGCGATAACCATACAAATGGTCGAGGTCGATGCGCCGATCGAAATCACGCCGCCGGCAAACCGGCACACCGTTGATTTGCCTCAATCCGCGATTGAAACGGCGGCAATCAGGCAAATCGCTGGGATAGAGCTGCCGCAAACACAGGCTGCCGCCGCAATTGACGAGGCGCCTTTAACCGATAGATTCATCGACGCTATCGAGCCTGCCCTGCCCTTTGCGGTTATCGTCTGGCTTGCCGGCGTGTTTGGGTTGAGTATCTGGCATCTTGGCGGCTGGGCACAATTGCAGAAGCTCCGCAGGCAGATGGTGCGGCAGGTTGAGCCTTCGCTCAAGGCGAATTTACGGCGGCTTTCAGACGCGATGGGCATCAGCAAAGCGGTTGACCTTATGGAATCGGCATTGGTGCAGGTGCCCGCGGTGATAGGTCATTTCAAGCCGGTGATACTGCTGCCGGTAAGCGCTCTTACGGGTTTGAGTACCGAACAGATAGAGGCCGTTTTGGCTCACGAGCTGGCGCATATAAAAAGGAACGACTACCTTGTTAATATGCTGCAAACCGTTGTCGAGATTTTAGGCTTCTATCACCCTGCCGTGTGGTGGGTATCGCGTAAGATAAGGGTGGAAAGGGAAAACTGCTGCGACGATATGGCTGTAGGCGTATCGGGCGATAAGGTTGGTTATGTAAGGACGCTGGCTCTGTTGGAGGAGATCCGCGCTGCCCAGCCCGGCTTAGCCGTGGCCGCATCCGGCGCAAGCCTCTTCGACCGCATTAAACGCCTGCTCGGCAAAGACGCCTCGGACGATGAAAAAGCAAACTGGCTGCCCTCAGTCGTCGCGGTATTGCTCATAGCCGCGCTGCTGATACCAACGGCGTTGGCATTGAATGGCGACAAATTACAAGACACAGAAAATAGCAAAACACAGCAATTGCAGCAGTTGGTTGAGGATTTCTTCAAGCACAACTATCGCGACATCACCGCCCGAAAAACCATCGAATGGGGAGAGCCTGAAGTTGATGCGCAAGGCAATATGTCGATCAGGTACAAATACGAAGCGACTATATGGGACAAAGACAAGATAATCGAAAACAAGGTGTGGACGTTCGATAAGTTGGGCAAGTTTGTCTCGGTCAAAAATATTAGCGTTGCTCAAACACTGCAACAATCGGGTATTCGCGGGTATGAAGTTAACCGTAAGGTATCGGACTTTCCAGATGAAGAGGATATGTCCACGCCGGAAACTGCTTATGCCGCTATCAACAGAGTTATGGGAAGTTTAGGCGAACAGAGTTGGCAGAAAGTCAGCACTAAGAAGGTTGTGGATAGGTTACAGACGACGCAACGGATGGCAACAACGCCGGAATGGTCAAATATTGTTCTCAATGCCGCGATACTGGAAGTAAGAATAAATAATAATAAAGCTGCCGTTATCGCGAGGTTTCCACAAGATATTT
>NZ_JAUSCH010000071.1 GCF_030651595.1 Candidatus Oleimmundimicrobium sp.
CAGGGAGCCGGCTCCGCCGGGGATATCGTCCGGGGGCTTGCAAGGGGGGGGGGAATTCCCGGGGTCGAGGCCGTGATGCTGGTTCGAGGGGGAGGCAGCCGTGAAGACCTCAACCCATTCGACGAGGAGGAAGTCGTCAGGGCGATAAGGGGATGTCCAGTACCCGTTATCACGGGTCTTGGTCACCAGGTCGACAGAACCCTTGCCGATCTTGCCGCCGACATGGATGCTCCGACACCCTCCGCCGCAGCGGAGGCCCTTTTCCCGAGCCGCATTGAAATAATCCGTGAACTGAGAGCCGCCGGGGACAAAATGGCTCGAATAGTATTCGCGTCGGTAATGGAATTCAGCTCCTCTTTGCAGAATAATCGAACCTGCCTGGCAAGGGCAGTCGAGCGTTCCGCCATAATACCCGCAGAGGGCATGCTTGTACGGCTTGGAGACAGAATGGTCAATGCCGTCAAAAGGGGAGTAACCCTCTCATTTTCTTCGCTTGAAAACGCTGCGTCCTCCCTGGATGCACTCTCCCCGCTCAAGGTTCTTTCAAGGGGTTTTACCTCCTGTTCCACACCTGACGGCGGCCTTGTGTCCAGCGTATCGGAAGTGTCTCCGGGGGACGGCCTGAACGTCAGATTCAAAGATGGCCGTATCATTACCAAAGTCGCTGAAATCTATCCGGATTGATCTTCGCAAGGGGGTAAGTCATCATGGTCCCCGAAACTCTCAAATGGGATCCTTCAGGAGAGAGCCTGTTGCTTCTTGACCAGAGAACATTGCCCTCCGTGGTCCGGTATGTGACGTGCTGCAATTATCACCAGGTCGCGGAGTGCATCGAGAACCTGACGGTCCGGGGGGCTCCCGCGATCGGAATAGCGGCGGCCTATGGTCTTGTCCTTGCTTCAAGTGAGGGAATCGACCTTGTCAGGAAGGCCGCAGTTCGTCTTGCCTCCACGAGGCCGACGGCCGTCAATCTTTTCTGGGCGATCACCAGGATGACAAACCTTGCGGAAAGAATCAAAGAAACGGCTGGAATGAAGAAAATGCTTCTTGAAGAAGCCAATGCAATTTTGATTGAGGACATCAATTCCAACATTTCGATCGGAAAGAACGGGCAGGGTCTTCTTCCACCGAGTTGCCGGGTGCTGAGCCA
>NZ_JAUSCH010000072.1 GCF_030651595.1 Candidatus Oleimmundimicrobium sp.
ACTCATTGTTTATTCCCTCCTGTATTAAAATTTACACTTTATTATATATCTTATTGTAATTAATGCTTTGATATTTTATCGGCTTTTAAATTTATTTTCCTATTGCGATTCGTGAAACTTAGAAGCGATTTGGTTGATGAGTTGGTTATTCAAGTTTGTCAGGCTGACCCCTATTTCTATTTTTCCTATTTTTTCCTTACTTATGAACCCGAATAAAAAAGCTTTTTTGATTTTCCTGGTGGCTGAGGACTGGAAGCTGGCGGCTATTTCAAGTTTGTCAGACCCGGCCCTGTTTTTTACTTTTATTGATTTGTTATTTTCCCAAAACGTCCTCGTGCTTGCCAATTTTACGCAAGATGATTGCCTCTTTGGAGATTTGAAACGTAAAACGATAATTCATGGTTATACTTGCTTCCCACATATCAGTTGTACCCTGAATCCGCTTTACTCTAAGAGAAGGATGTTGTTTGGGAAGTTCGGCTAAGAGCCGCAGTTTAGCATCCGTCTGTTTTTGAATATCGGACGGGAGCTTCCTGTAACAGCGCTCAAAGTGACGGGTGACGATGAATTTCATCGTTTGAGATCCTTAAGCATCTCATCGATTGATTTATACGTCTTTATACGGCCTTTCTTAATGTCTTCTTCAACTTCCTGTTCGCCGTGTTGCCATTTTGAGCTCCAGAACCACGCTTGCGAAGAATCAACGAGTTTCTTCGGGCGAATCAAAATTCCTTCTTCGGTCACTTCAGCTTCGACAATATCACCTTCATCGATGTGGAAAGCTTTTCTGAGCTTGGCCGGCAAAGTCAGCTGGCCCCGCTTTCTCACCGGTATCTTTATTGTCATCATTTTCACCTCATGTTAAAATTTCTGATTATAAGAATATCAGAATTTCTGATTTTCGTCAATTTTATTAAAACTATAAGGTTACAAGTTCATAGGAGTAAATTTAGAGCACCTCAAAATAGCTATTGAGGCACAACTCCTTTTTAGTTGGTTATCATCTTTCTACTACATCTCCAAATATTTCTCAGCACCATGCACCCATGCAAAGTGCAGGGTGAGGTCGGGCGCGATACTTGTCGATACCGCTTGGTCTACCCCTGCCTTTAACCCGAATAGAGATAAAAACGCCTGATAATCTTCCAGCCACTCGTTGGTTTTGCTGAATGAATGGACAACCATAACCGCATCTTTGGCATGAAACCTTTTTGCTTCAATAATTGTAGAAACCGTGCGATGCAATAATTGATAACGAATTCCCTCCGGTGGAGGAAAAGCCAAACCAAGTTCACTGCACAAGAATTTGAGTCTTTTTTCTTTTCCGGGCGTATGTTCAGAAAACCATTCTCCAACAGTGGGACCAAAAGGCTCAGATACCTTGCCCTCTACCGCAATAGACACCAAGCCATCTTTTGTTTCTCCGAGAACCCAAACATCATTCTGGGAGGAATTGCCTCTGCCGGGCAACGGAACCTTGTGCTCGGGAATGGCAAAAATTGTGTTCAAACCCCTAAGAGATGGTATTTGCTCAAGCACAGATAGAATTTCCTGCGGAATACCATCGGCTTCCTGCCAGCAATACGCTAATGAACGAGCTGAATATCCTTTTTTCCAATGCTTCTCCGGTTCAGCAAGAAACCTTTTCCAATCTTCCGGGCCAGATGCCGGAATTAATATTTTCCCCATGCCTTTTCCTTTTTAAGGGCTAATTAATATGCTGAATTCCATAATTTGCAATTGAATTCCGGGTCAAAACATAAATTTCTTCAAGAATTTCCAATCGAGTTAGTCGGGTCTGACCACGTTTCTACATTTTCTTCGCTATTAAAAACTTAATAGTTTCTTGGAAAAACTTAATAGTTTTTTAAAAATACTTCAAAAATTTATTATAAAATGGTACAATTTATTTGAGCGATAAGTCCGCTGTGGGTTGTTCTAGATGTTCCCTTCCATCGAGTGGGCCATAGTCTAGACACAACAAACTCACAAGGCACGCTCTTTTTATCTTTTACAGGTATTTAGTTTCGAATTCAATCTTTTCTTTAAACATCTCATACCAAGTGGTTTTGTTTTTCTCATATTTTTCAAAAATTCCCCAGCAGAACATATCTACAGCTTGTAGACCAGAAGCTTCGTGAGACAACCAATGATAAATATCCAATGGCACTTTTGGATCCAAGCGAGCTTCGAGATGCCTCCTTACATATTCGTTAAACTCAACTATTTCTCGTTTGCCTTTTGACTTATCAATTATTAGCTCAACTCTTGCATTGGCTTTCTCGAATGGTATTTGGTCTAAAACCTGGCGGGCAATATAATTATAAATCCTTGGTTTATTCTTAATCAGATCTTCGTAAACTCTTCGCTTGTTTAGGTTTATAGTATACAAAACAAATTTAGCTTCTCTCGCCTGCTTATAAAAGTATTTTTTAATCTCTAAAGTGGTACCGCTTCCCTTAAGTTCACTAACCAACCTTCCTCTTTTATGAGGCGGATTCAACTTTCGCCGAAGAGTTACTTTTACTGCTTTTATAAGTTTCCGATTATTTTCAACACCTCTTAGCGCTAAAATTGTAACCGTAAAAAATTTCGATGGTTTCTTGTTAACAAAATCAAAACCTAAATCACCTGACTCATCTAAATACAAATACCACATATTTAAACCAGCAACCCCTTTATGCTTTTAATTTGGCTATTTACCCACTTCTGTTTTTCTCAATACCCCTCAAAGTCTCTTTTGGCTTGTTCTAAAATCTTTTCTGCTGCGTCTTTGAATGTCATTTGTTAACTCCTTATCTTTAAGAAAACATCAAAATTAAAGCCCTGACAGGTGCCTTTTAATGGGTAACCCCAATTCACCCTTTTATTATGCTGTTATTTCCTGCTCTTCTTGGAGATACTATCTTTCAATTTCGTAATTTTATTGGGGGCAACATACACGTATTCGAGCATTGCAACTAAGAAATCGTCAATGGCACTTATTTCCGCTTGGTCAATATCGACCTCGATTTCATGAGCACCTATGTTCCCTATAAATCGTAAAGTCTCGGCCATCTCTACTATTGTATTAGGAATTAAGCCCATCTTCGACAAATCGGCTATTTGCTCTTTCAAATTCCTCCCCTTCGCTTTTTGATCTCTACAAAGCAATTCGAGCGATCTTCTGAGTAACACGACAAAGGCATTTGGCGAAAGTTTTTCAACTTTTTTCGCTTCCTCATAACTCTTTCTAATTTCTTCAGGTATCGCTTTACCGAGTTCACGAGAAGATGGGTAGAGCTGGCTTGCATTTCGAAGATCGCCTGTATTGCCCGATCCTTCCCAATCTGAAAATAAGGAAATCCCATTACATGTTTTGCATTCCGTCAAATAATAATATGTATCAATTTTCCCGAGACATTCGCCATTAGAGCCATATATCTCTTCTTGAGAGGAAATCTGTGTCTTTACAAAATGTGATGTTTTGTTGCCGCAGTAGCTGCAAATCAAAATTATTTCGTTGTTCATTATGACTCCCCCCTACACTAAACTAATAAATATATATACTGAATTCCTAATACACAATTAAACTTCGAGTCAAGACACAAATTTCTTCAAGAATTTCCCAAAATTGTGTGATTTCAAGGTCAGTTTTTTATAGATAACACTATCTATCCTTATTAAGAACTTTAATTAGCTCAGCAATAACAATAAACTCACTTTCTTCAACATCATGAAGTTCAATAGCCTCATAGGCTGGGTTAAGTGGCTTTAAACGAATGACAGCATGCTTCCAAGTCCCGTCCTTAGCTAAAATCTTCTCACTTTCATATACTTTGACGGTATACTTGCCACCTGTTTCTAAATCATCAATATTGTGATGTTGAACTAAAACGATCTTGCCTTGACGAGACCCTTCGGGGTGAACACGGAAGGCACAGTAGCTCCCGTCGGGTATCTTCGGTTCCATTGATTTGCCGACTACCTGAGCAACAAACATCTTTTCATCAAGTTTTCGACCAATATCAACCTCAATCCATCCTTTTTCTTCAACATCTTGGCCTTCTCCAAACTTCCCTGCTGCCGCTTTTAATGAATATATTGGTAGATATTTATTAAACTTTTCACTCTCTTCAACATCTAACAACGTACGCTTCAAAACATCATCTTGCTCTTCGGTTTTTAATAAGTCAGAAACCATCAATTCCTTTTGCTGTTCAAATTGTTCCAGATTTTCAATTCTTGATTTAAAAAATCTTTCTGTATCCTTATCAATAAAATATACGTAGCAACCCTTCATTCCGCGACTAAGTAAAACTCTGTAAGTATTCTTAACAAGTTCCGTAAATTTTTCTCCCGAGCGCTTTACTACACTATCAGACGATTTATTCCGTTCACCGTGCCACCCCTGTTTATCTAAATCATAAACTAAGTCTTCCCCAAAAATAACACCCACGTAATCGAACTCAAAACCTTGAGCAGTATATATACAACCAATTTGATTTATACCATTCGGATCATGCGCCCAAAATGAAGCTTTTGGTATCCCGGGGGCCAATCGTCTGGCCTCTGGCCTTGCATCCCAAGGTCTCTTGTAGTCTCCTATTACAACATCATCTTTTAACGTGCCATCATCATTAGGAAGTGACCAATCCCAACAAAATCCTGCTGACACTCTACCGGTAAAACCTTCTTCTACTTTCTGTCTAATTGCATTTTCCAGCTCCAGGGGAGACGAAAATATTTTAAAATCGAATTCTTCATGCCGATCCCAAATAACATTGGCGGTTCTTTTAATTCCGAGAGTATTATTAACCCAATTAACGAATGCGTCCGAGCCGTTGCATCTAAATTGAGCTTCAAGTTCGTATTCAAGAATCTTACATCCTTTTTCGGCTGCCCTTTCCTTAATATATTGCACCGACCCAATTTCATTAGGACGTACTACTTGATTGTCATCTATAAAGAATACGGCTACTTTAGAAGCATGCAATAATTCCTCAATTTGAGGCAAATCTGACCTTTTTGTTTTAGGTGTAAAACGATTATTGCTCGTCTTGCGAATTCTGTGGGCTTCATCTGCAATAAGAACATCCAAAATGTTTTGTTCAACACTGGGATAGCTGTTAAAATACTTAAATTGGGCAGACCCTCTTGACCCAATAATTTTTCTTAGTGTTTGCGTAAAAGCCCGGGAACCCGTCGCATAATGCGCATTGTAACCTTTAAGCAATAAATCTGCCATAAGATTAATAGCAATTACTGACTTGCCTGTTCCGGGTCCACCTTTAACAATAATTACAGTTTTTTGCTTATCATGAAATCCTTTTTTGGCACAAAAAAGTACCTTATCATATACTACCAGCTGCTCATCAAGCAAAACATACTCAGATTTACCCTTGATCATATTGCCCACATGATCCATTAATTTCTTGCAGGGTCTGTATTTACTTTCTTCCACTTTCCTAAGAACATCTACTCCATTGCCACCTATCAACCTCTCAAGCAAATAGTTCTTCAGTTTATCCACATCATCAGCAGTAAATAGCGGATAACTTTTTAATGGCTCTTGGAATTTATCTGAAAAAATAACATCATTATTATAGTAATTGTAATTATGCAAATATGCACAAGCACTTAATTTAACCGAGCTTAAACCGTCATAAAAAGCTGTGTGTGTATCTTCTAAGTATGTCTTATATTGACCAACTTGTACCGAGGGATGCAAAACTTCTCTTTTTGCGCCTCCAACCCATGTCAATACTTCGTTTTCGCCAAAAGCCACTTCGCACTTATCCCATTGCTTGAGCTCGATAATTACCGAATTATCTTTTCGTTCTCCATCTTCTCCGCATATCAAGCAATCTAATCTTTTTGAAGTAAGTGGCAACTGGTACTCAAGAATTATCCCGTGGTCTAATAAATTTGCATATTGAAAGACTTGAGAAACAGATCTTAAAGAATTTCTCCAAGAATTTATTTCCATAGGGGAAGGGTTGTATCTGAAGTAATTAAAAAATGAGGTCTTTAGTTTTTCCGCTATCTGATTTTGTATCGTATCTTGAATAAATTGTTCAGAGGTACCTGCATAAAGTCTCATATTTTTACAACCTATTGTATTTTGTATGTTTCCCTCGTGCTTTTTCTGTTGGGTATTTTTGAGCATTTTTTGCTAGTTTTCTTTCGATTGCTACTGGAAGATCGATTTCAAGATTATCAGCAAGTTCAAATAGATACATTGCAACATCCGCTAGTTCTTCCGATATTTCCTCTTTGTAAATTTTCCCATGATTCAAAACTTCTTCGGATGATTTCCATTGGAAATGTTCTAAAACTTCCGCAGCTTCCAAAACCAAAGATAAGGCCATATCTTTATGATTATGAAATTTAAGCCAATCTCTTTCGTCTCTAAATTTTTTTATTTTCTTAGTTATGCCCTTGATTTCATCCATAAGCGCTCCTCGGGAAGCAACAATATTTTCGTTCTTTTATCAGTATACCAAATTACAATCTAAAGGTTTCAACAAAATGTGGTTTTGTCCTCTAATAGACGAAGCCCATCAGTTCCGCCAGTAGTCCAGAGGACTATCAGCCTTTGGCTGAAGCCTCTTCTGGCTGAAGGCGGACAGGCCGGGAGTCGTTCGTTTCAGCATTTTTTAAGCTTATCTTTTTCAAAAAGAAAAACCCTCTCTTCTTTTGCCACTTTTTTCATTTCCTCTGTAAAACCGCTTCGGCTAACCAGACAGAAATATTCTTTTCTGTCTGGTTCCCCCCAGTCCACTAATGAAGCTTTTCTTCTTAAATCACGATAGATGTTGGTTCCAACCTTCTTGTTAGACCACTTTGCTTCTCCAAAGAGAATCTCATTGGTTTCATCGTTGAGCGCCACTAAATCAATTTCCTCATTTTTGTCCCACCATCGCCCCACTCGCATAAAAGGAAAAAATTCATTGCCATGCGCTCTAAGAATCTCTTGAGTCACTTTTTCATAGGTTTGAGCGACCAATATATTGAAGCTCTCTTTAAGCTTCTTTAAAACCGGCGCGGTGTTTCCGAGTTCAAGCTCACTCTTAAATGGAAAAACGTAGCTGAACCAAAACTTTACAAACCGGTCTTGCAAACGATAACGGCCTTTTCTGGAACGAATTGGGTTCTTCTCCGTAACCGGTATCTCTTTCTCTATTAACTGAAGATTTTCTAAGGTAAAAAGGTACTTGTGAAGACTGCTTTTTTCAATTCCGGTTTCATTTACAATCTCACCAAATTTGTTCCGACTAAAAGCAATTGCCTTTAAAATACTAAAATAATTTCGGGGTTCGCGTAGCTCCTCTTTCAAAATGAATTCCACCTCGTTATATAGGAACTTATCGGGGGAAAGCATTTCATTTACGATATTTTTCCTTGGTGAAAGGTGAGTGTTTAGCTGTTTTAAATAAGCGGGCATTCCGCCGGCGATAGTGTAAAAACGCAAACAGTCCTCCATTGATTTGGCCGGAAAAAATTGCGAAGCCCCTGAAAATGAAAAGGGTTTAATTAAAAGTTGCCCCGTTCTTCTTCCATAGAGCGGCGCTTTATAAGCTAAGGTCTCCGACTCCATCATTGAGATGCTGGAACCGCACAATATGAGAAAAATCGGCAAATCGCTTAAGTATTCATCCCAACCCTTTTGAAAAACAGACGAAATGGCCTTGTTAGTGTGAGCAAGATACGGAAACTCATCAATGGCTAAAACCATTCTCTTTTTGACGTTGTCCTTTAGATATTGAAAGAACTGATACCAATCCTTAAAACCGTTTTCAGCAAGAAAATTGTCCTCAAAAAATTCACCCACCACTCGACCCAAAAATTTTAAGTTCATGCTTTCCGGCAGGTTGTCGGACAAAAAGTAAATGGCGGGTTTCCCCTCAATGAACTTCTTTATAAGCTCCGTCTTGCCCACCCGTCGCTTCCCATAAATCACTACCAATTGAGAATTTTGATTTTTCCAAAAACCTTGGAGAGATTTAAGTTCACGCTTGCGATTAATGAATTTATCCAATGCCCCTCCCTTCTTCACTATTTTCGATAGCGGAATTGGAACTGATAGTCTACTTATAATCAGTCTACTCTAAAGTAGACTATTGTCAAGACCCTGCTTATCGGTAAAGTTTGTTATTGGGAGTTCCGCTGAAGGCGGACAGGCGGGAGTGAAATCAGCCTCCAGTCTCCAGGAAAAACAAAAAAAGAATATCGCTTAGAGTATAGAGCAAGCGAAGCAGGAATAAGAACTTTTTAACACATGCGCAGAAGTTTGCAACCTACCCATTGGTATGGAATCTGGTTTAAATGAAAAATGTAAATGAAAATTTTAAGAGCAAAACCTCATCACCCTCCCCTTTTCCCCCTCCCATCAAGGGAGGGGGAAAAGAATGAGATTGCCACGCTCCGCTCGCAATGACCAATCTGTAGGCAGGCAATGACGAATCTGTAGCCATCTGCTATAAGCTAATTGTCATTAACGCCATATCATTTTTAGGCGCCCTGCCTACTGGCAGGCAGGCAATTAGGAGCTGTTGCCCGCCCACAAAAAAACACAATTAAACCGAGATTGCCACGTTCCCCACCGTTGGCGGGTCGCTCGCAACGACCAATCTACAGGCAGGCAATGACCAGTCGCCAGCTACCAGAAAAAACAAAAGAGCGTTTTAAAAGATTTAGGTCTTTAAAACCCGGTGGGTTGTTCATGGGTGATATATGAGAGCGCCGACGAACAATCGACAAGGCGGGGTTTCGACCGAAGCTGTCTGAGCCCCGGTTTATCGGGGAGAGTTCTGC
>NZ_JAUSCH010000073.1 GCF_030651595.1 Candidatus Oleimmundimicrobium sp.
CTTATGGAGAATAATCTTTCAAGCGAATAAAAGCCTCTCAAGTCAATTATGTCTCAAAAGAATTGAGCACATCTCCCAACAGTTATCAGAATTTTACAACCCAATTTATTCAATGATGCTTGCCAATAGGCACATTTTCCAACACTTTGGACCAAAATCTTTTCCTGATGACGAGATCTACCGACAAACAGCAGGGGAAAACTGGAAACTTTTAAAAGAGAAAGTCATCCTTCCAAATAACAGATTAATGGCAGAAATCCTCCGAGAAAAAAGTCACTTAATCTCTTTAGATGACGACATAAGCCACTATTTAGACTTGAACAACCACTTGAGTATGTATGAAATTTTTTCTGAAAACCCAACAGAATTGTATCAAGACTACCAATTCCCCATAGGCATTTTGGGTCACGTTGAAAGTAAGAGAAAAAAATTAGTTCAGTCATTGAATGAATTAAAAGACAAAAATTGAGGAGAGCCAACTGTGAGTAATTACTGGTTGTATAGCCAACTTAAAGACCAATCACATTTAGAGGTAGACAATAATTATCACGATTTGATTTCGGTTCGTTATAATGGGAAACATTATAAAATTTATTCACCATCTTCTGCTGAATATATAATCACAATAGATGTGGTTCAAAAAGTAGGGGCACTTGGGGGTAATATCATATCTTTCCCTACGTCTTGGTGCCAATCTTCACGTGAGGCAATTTTGTATGGTAAAAAGCACGATGTTACCGTAATTCCTCACGGAGTTCTTTTTAGCATGTTAGATGCAAAGGAATAGAAATTGATAAATTGGTTACAAAATCGTTTTCAAAAAGCCCCAAAATCCATTGTAAAAACAGGTGTTTTTGGCTCGGGGTCTGTTGGCGGCAGGATGCCTAATGATTGTGACCTCTTTATTGTATCTAAGCAAGCCCCAGTTCAATTGAATGGCACAAAATTAGGAAGAAAATTGATAAAGTTCGGAATGGATTTTCTTCGAAATTTGAAATAGATTTGAACGTAATTCTTCTTACTGTTGGTGAATGGGAAGAAAAAAAGAGTTTTTTTTCAGGAAATATTCCTATCGCATTAATTAAAGATCGCCCAACCAGGCGCTGCACCTGACCAGAAGTGGCGCTGTCGTTCCCATATTAGTTCGGGAGCTGGCTGGTGAGTTTAAGCGTTATGCCACCTCAAGCAAAAAATCCAACACTTTCTCATCTACCGGATTATTGGTAATATGCTTGCTTAAAAGTTCGAAGATTGTCCCACTGGTCCCACCAGCATATTTTGAAGAAAAGTGCCTGATAGTTAGGCATTTTTTTATTCAACCCACGCCGGACTCGAACTTTTTTAATTATCATCAATACAAATCCATATTTACATAGAATCCCTTATATTGTGAAATGCTAGTAGAATTGTAAGGCATTTTATCTGCAATTTTTGGGAAATTCTTGAAGAAATTTGTTTTGACTAGAAATGTAATTGTGTATTATGAAATTCAGTATATTGATTAGTTAACCCTATAAAATTAAATTAAGGAGAATTAATGGCAAGAAAGAATGAATCAATTCTCGACATCCTCGTCCTTCTTCCCTGGTGGGTCAGTGTGGCATTATCTGGCATTTCATATCTGGTTCTGAAATACTTCATTCCCTCAATAGAATTCCAGCAAAAGGGGTCAGCAGACATAACATATATACTTTTCAAAGGGTTTGCTGGCGCCGCGCCCTCACTTGCGCCGATAATTGCACTAGTTTTATTAATTCCTGCTCCAATTTCGGCTATTAATTCTTGGCGTAAACGTAAACTCTTAGATAAACAGGAATCTATTGAGACTGTTCGTAATCTAAAATGGAGGGAATTTGAAGAATTGGTTGGAGAGGCTTATCGCCGACAAGGCTACGTTGTATGTGAAAATTCTGGGGCGGGTCCCGATGGAGGCATTGATTTGACATTGAAAAAGAGCGGCGAAGTGATTCTTGTTCAATGCAAGCAGTGGAGAAATATTAAAGTCGGAGTTAATAAAGTACGAGAGTTATATGGCGTTCAGATTTCTCAAAATGCAAATAAATCAATTTTAATGACTTCTGGTTTTTTTACTCAGGAAGCAAAGAATTTCGCTGCCAACAAGTCCATCGATTTAGTAGAGGGCTCTCAACTATTGGGACTTATTAAGAGTGTTCAGTCTCAGTTCAAAGCAACGTCTTTTACTCCAACTTCACTTGTTACTTGTCCGAAATGTGGTAGTGAAATGATACTGAGAACCGCATATAAAGGTTCAAATATTGGTCAAAAATTCTGGGGTTGCTCTAAGTTTCCTAATTGTCGTGCAATAAAACCATATAAGGATTAAAAAAAAGTGGGGTCAGGTTTTTAATCTTGACATTTTTAAGCTGTGAGGCAAGGATCAATCTTTCTTTGTTACTTTGATTTGCAAACTCACCTGTAAAAATTTGACCCAGAAGTCAAGCTAAAGGTCATCCAATTTTTAGAAAACTAACAGGTGGGAGGACCGCAAAATGATTACAAATGAAATTACAAAAGAAGACGCCTTTTTACACCTTATTTATGAGTACCGCTGTTTATCTACAGTTGGGTATGCGTGGAGGAGATTTGGAGATCCTAAAAGTAACGATTCTGGAAAAGCCGAAGCTAACAAAATAATTCCTGAAATTTCAACAGTTATTCAGGATTCGTTATTACTTCATACCCGAACTCTTATTGAGTTTTATTGGCCGAATCAATCGAGGTCAACCGATATAAATATTAGTCTATTTACATCCCCAAAAACTCTAGACAAAAGCAACTATGCTGACCTGATAAGGTTAAAAAGGCCCATTGAAGTACATGTATTGCATTTAACAATCTGGCGCGATACCTCATGCCGAAGTCAATCTGATAATGATGATACTCAGAGACCTGATTGGAATAAGGTCAATGGAAAAATATTTGATGATCTCATCCGAGCACTTGAGGAATTGTCAAATAACCTACCAGATCTATGGAACAAGGCTTTCAAGAGACTGAAAGAAGCGTCAGAGAGTAGATTTAAACAAGGGGCGAACTTCAATTGGCCTGATGAGCTTGGAGAAAAAGGCAAGGTTAAAGAGTATCTACAAAATTTATCTAAGTAACGGCAACCTTAATATAATTAAGCAACGGGAAAGGGTCATCTAAAAAAAACTGCCCCTGAAATCACACAATTTTGGGAAATTCTTGAAGAAATTTGTGTCTTGACTAGAAGTTTGATTATGTATCATGGAATTCAGTATATTGATTGGTTAGAACGACAGGAGGGGATGATGGGAAAAAAGAGAGTCAGGTTCAATCCTAAAAGTATTGGGCAATTGCCAAATGACAAACCAGTTCTTTATCGGATTGAAACGGAAGGTGGAAAACCAAATTATGTTGGAGTTGCAAAACGTGGCAGAGTGCGAGAGAGAATAGAAATAGGGGTCAGCCTGACAAACTTGAATAACTAACAATCCTGGCTCATCAACCAAATCGCTTCTAAGTTTCACGAATCGCAATAGGAAAATAAATTTAAAAGCCGATAAAATATCAAAGCATTAATTACAATAAGATATATAATAAAGTGTAAATTTTAATACAGGAGGGAATAAACAATGAGT